>JBJMWV010000030.1:0-4371 GCA_045809985.1 Chthoniobacterales bacterium
CGCGCGAAATACCGAGTAACCGCTGCAATTCTTCAAGGGCGGCACCTTTGTGGTAGTCGGCGTGGCAGAAGCGCAGATAAATCGTGTTGCGCTGGTAGTGAAACTTTGGATGAGGCGCGCGCGCTTCATCAATGAACTGGACGATGCGCTCCATCTCTTCTTCGTTCGCTGCGATCAATCCCTCGAGTGCGCTGCCATCGTAAATCAGACGCGCTTTGGTTTTCCGGCTAACGAACTCGACCACCTGAGTGAGCACATGCGCAGTCGAGCCGAAAAGCTCCGCGTGATCGCGCGCGACGCGCGTGTTCCAGTCGCCGTACGCTTCCCAGCGCCCGCCGTTCGACGGACGAAAAACATCGCGCTCGCTGGTCAGAATGTAGTCCGGATGAACAGGAAACTCGAAGTCGACCAGACCGGACTCGAGCAACTGCACCGAGCGACCGGTGTTGATTGCCCAAATCGCGCCGCCGTCCTGCAGTTCCCGGATCGTCTGCATGCAGCGCGTATCCAGCACCGGGTCGGTGTCATGCGCGACGAGCGTGCCGTCGAAGTCGGTGCTGATCAGGCGGATTTTGCTGTCCACCCACTAACTTGATTTCGCGCGTCTCCCCTGCAACGCTTTTTAGCAGATGAAATCCGCATACGAGCTTGCCATGGAGCGCCTGCAGAAAGACGCGCCGAGTATTAGCCTAACGAGTGAACAGAAGGCGCAGATCGCCGAGATCGATTCATCATTCAAAGCGAAGATCGCGGAGAAGGAGCTGTTCTTGAAAGACCAGCTGCGGAAGGCGCGCGAAAAGGGCGAGTACGGCGAAGCAGAATCGCTCGAGAAGCAGCTGGCCGTCGAAGTGCGTCGCTTGCAGGAAGATTGCGAAGCGAAAAAGGAAAAGCTGCGTGCCGAGTTTGCGAAGTAAGATCAGCGCGGGGGTTGTCGTGCTTGGTTTCGTGCGAGCAGTTGCCTCCGCGGATCCCGCGGCGCAGGCGACCAACGAACTCGGGATCGATCTCTACCGGCAGTTCGCGAGCGGTTCGGGTAACGTTTGTCTGTCGCCGTATTCGATCACCTGCGCGCTAGCGATGACGCTCTCGGGCGCGGATGGCGAGACCCGCGCGGAGATGTCGCGCGTGATGCATGTGACTGGCGATGTGGATTCGAGCTTCGGCGCGTTGCAACAGGCCCTCGCGAAGAGCGCGGATGAGACAAAGAACATCGCCGCGCAGGCGAAGTCGCGCGGCGGCCCGAAAGAGCCGATCATCTTTTCCGTCGCGGACCGCCTCTTTCCGCAGAGCGGCTACAAGTTGCGCGATGAATTCGTTAGGCGGGTGCAGGAGCATTACGGTGCCGCGCCCGAGCCGCTCGATTTCGCGAAAAACGGTGCGGGCGCGACGAAGCGAATCAACGACTGGGTTGCTGAGCAAACACACGACCGAATTCGCGACCTGATCCCGTCGCCGCTCGATGCCGCTTCTCGCTTGGTTCTGGCGAACGCGCTTTACTTCAAAGCGGCGTGGTCGAAAGAGTTCACGCCTGAAGCGACCACGCCGGAACCCTTCCACGTCAACGGGAGCGAACCCGTCGACGTGCCGACGATGCTTGCGACGCGCGATTTTCGCTACGCGAAGACGAACGACTATACCGCGGTTGGACTGCCGTACATTGGTGGCGAATTTCAGCTGCTGATTCTTTTGCCGCGCGAAGTCAACGGGCTAACCGAGCTCGAGAAGAAGCTGAACGCCGATGTGTTTGCAGTGAAGCTGGAGAACGCGGAGCTCGATCTGCACATGCCGAAGTTCACGTTCTCGCCGGAGACGATGCCGCTCGCGCAGAAGCTGCAGGCGCTCGGAATGCACAGCGCCTTCGATCAGCCGCCCGGCAGCGCGAATTTCGATCGCATGGCGCCGCGCTCGCCTAACGACTACTTGTTCATCTCCGAAGTGTTTCACAAGACCTTCATCGCAGTCGATGAGAAGGGGACGGAAGCCGCCGCCGCGACCGCGGTGGCGATGATGGCTGGCTCCGCGGTGATCGAGAAGCCGGAGCCAATCGAGGTGAAAATCGATCATCCGTTCATCTTTGCGATTCAGCATGTGCCGAGCGGCGCGTGTTTGTTCCTTGGCCGGGTAACTGATCCGCGGTGATGCAGGCGGAGGACTTCGCCGCGATGGCGCAGCTCGCGGCCGCCGATCCGGAGCGCGCGCGCGATCTTGGCTCAGCCTGGATGCGGCACATGCGCCGCGGAGATTTCGCGCGCGCGTGGGATGTCAGTGATGAAGTGCTCCGCGAACGTGCGGATCAGCGTTGCGATGATTTGCCGCGGCATTTCCAATGCGTCTGGCGCGGCGAGCCGCTCAATGACAAACGTGTGTTGATCCGCTGCTATCACGGACTTGGCGATACGATCCAGTTCATCCGCTACGCAGCACTCGTTAGGCAAATTGCCTCGCGCGTGATCGTATGCTCGCAGCCGGCGTTGCTGGAGTTGTTAGGCTCCGCAGATGGAATTGATGAGCTTTTGCCGCTGCACGACGGCGAGCCGGAGGTGGATTACGACGTTGATGTCGAATCGATGGAGCTGCCGCACATCTTTCGTTCGACGATCGGGACGTTGCCGAATCGCGTGCCTTATCTGCACGTTGAGCCGGTGAACTTGGAGCGCGACGGCAGTCTCCAAGTCGGGCTCGTTTGGGAATGCGGCGATTGGGCACCCGAGCGTGCTGTGCCGGTTCCGCTAATCGAACAACTCGGCGAGGTCGAAGGAGCCACGTTCCACATCATGCAGCGTGGGCGCGCACTATCGCGTTGGCCTAACGACTTCGGCGTGATCTCCGGATCGGATGATGTTCTCGAAGCCGCGCGCGTGATTGCCGGGCTCGATCTAATGATCACGATCGACAGCATGCCGGCGCATCTGGCCGGTGCGCTCGGCGTTCCGACGTGGACGCTACTTCAAGCAAATGCCGACTGGCGCTGGATGGACTACCGCGAGGATTCGCCTTGGTATCCGACGATGCGCCTCTTCCGGCAGGAGCGCCCGGGCGAGTGGGAACCGGTCGTTAGGCGTGTGCGCAATCAGCTGCAACAGCTTGCCCGCGCTTCGGCGGATTCGCATCGAGGAAGCCCGGGCATCTGCGCGTGATTGATCACGGCGCCGCTTTCTTTGTCGAGCAATGGCTGCTTCTCTATACCGGCGCCTAGGATGTTGTTCCTCAATGTTCAGAGTTAGTGCAAAAAGAATCCTTTGCTGAGCGCTTCGATTCTACAAGGCTGTCGACTCACACCAGCTCTCGCATGAATACCCATCTCACAGACATCGACCAGCAGATCACGGCCCGGCATCTCCTGACCCATCCATTCTATCTTGCGTGGACTCGCGGCGAGTTGAGCACCGACGCGCTGAAGGATTATGCGCAGCAGTACTATCATCACGTCGCTGCCTTCCCGACCTACCTCTCGTCCGTGCATGCGAATTGCGATGATCAGCCGACGCGCAGACAAATCCTCGCGAATCTAAACGACGAAGAAGCGGGCAATCCGAATCATCCGGAGCTTTGGTTGCAATTTGCTGACTCGTTAGGCGCGAGGTGCGATGCGCCGAAACGCGCCGAGACTTCGGAACTGATCGGCACGTTCCGCGACATCTGCGGCAAGGGCACGACGGCGGAAGGACTTGGCGCGCTCTACGCCTACGAGAGCCAGATTCCCAGCGTCTCCGAGTCGAAGATCGATGGTTTGAAAAAGCATTACGGTTTCAGCGATCCGAAAGGTTACGAGTACTTCAGCGTCCACATCGAAGCCGATCGCGAGCACGCCGCTGCGGAGCGTGAGATGCTCGCGCAGCACGTCACTGACGGAAACGCGCCGACCGTGAAAGCATCAGTGGAGCGCGTGCTCGATGCGCTCTGGGAAATGCTCTCCGGCGTCTGCCGTCGGCACGCGATCGCCTGCTGACGCATTCATTCCGATCTGCTGACATCGGCGGAGCCTTGGCGCTACTACGAAGCTGCGTATCGTGGCCGCCATGACGGACCAACCTCTCGCAGGAAAAATCGGCGTCGTGTTCGGGGTGGCGAACAAGCGGAGCATCGCGTGGGCAATCGCGAAGGCGTGGGCTGCGGCCGGGGCGAAGTTGTTCTTTAACTTCCAGGGTGAGCGGATTCGCGAGAACGTCGAAGAACTGGTCGGCGAGTTTGGTGAAGAAACGCCGCTCTGGCCTTGCGACGTGTCGCGCGACGAAGACATCACGCGATTTTTTCAGAACGTCCGTGGTCAAACGGATCGACTGGACCTCATGCTGCACTCGGTCGCGTTCGCTCCGAAAGAAGCGCTCGAAGGCGATTTCGTCAGCACCACGCGCGAAGCGTTTCGGACCG
>JBJMWV010000031.1:0-2586 GCA_045809985.1 Chthoniobacterales bacterium
GCAGCATCTCCTCGAGGACAACGGGATCGATTCGCGTCGTCGCGTTGTTATCGAGGTAGATGATGTCGTCAGGCTCGATCATCAGCAGGATTAACCCGGATCCGGCGGACGGGGCGCGTTGCCCGGATGTTTCGGCGTCCGGTGCATGTAGATGAAGTAGAGATTGCGCAGATAAATCGGCAGCGGAAAGAGCGCGCTCAAGACGCCGACTGAATCACGCCGATAAAGCGCGAAGTAAATCAGGAGCAGGAGCGAGCCGATCGCGCTGCATTCCCAGAAGCCAACCGGGATGATGCTCTTGCGCGCGCGTTCCGACGCGACCCATTGCAGGACAAAGCGCGCGCCGAAAATGATGTTGCCGGCCCAGCCAACAAATTTCCACGGGTTGACCACGAGAGCGGCCCAGAACGTGTCGGCCAGAAGATGCAGGCTGTTCATGGGGCCAAGGTTCACAACATTCGCGAGTGTGCCCAGCGTTTTGTGTAGTTAGACCGCCGGCGATTTGCGTTTAAGCTGCGCGCTAATGTCGTCCATCTGGGATTACGCGAACCCGCAACTGCGCGATCTCGCCGTCTACGAGCCAGGCAAACCGATCGAGGAAACTGCGCGCGAGCTCGGCGCCGAGGCATCCAGCATTATCAAGCTGGCCTCGAACGAAAACCCGCTCGGAGCTTCGCCGAAAGCGCGTGAAGCGATGGTCTGCGCGCTGGAGTCTGCGCATCTTTATCCCGACGGCGGCGCGTTCTATGTGCGCGCTGCGCTCTCTGCGAAGCTCCGTGTTCCCGCCGATCACATCATTCTCGGCAACGGATCGAACGAGATCATCGAGTTCATCGGGCACGCCTTTCTGCATCCGGACAGCGAAGTGATCACGCCCGAGCACGCGTTCGTCGCCTACAAGCTCGTCGCGAAACTGTTTGGCGCGACGACGAAAGAGATTCCCGCGCCCAATTTCCAACAAGACCTCAACAGTATCCACGCCGCGATCACGCCGCAGACGCGCGCCATCTTCATTGCGAACCCAAACAATCCTACCGGCACGCTGGTTCCGCAGCAGGCGATCGATGAATTCATGCGCAATGTCCCCGGTAACGTCGTGGTCGTGTTCGATGAAGCGTACTACGAGTATGTCGATCACCCGCCGGACACGCTGAAGTACGTGCGAGAAGGCCGCGACGTGATCGTGCTTCGCACCTTCTCGAAGATTCACGGACTCGCATCGCTGCGGCTCGGCTACGGGATTGCGCGGCCGGAGTTGATCGGCGTGCTGCAAAAGACGCGCGAGCCATTCAACGTGAACGGTCTCGCGCAGGCGGCCGCAATCGCTGCGCTGGCGGACGATGCGCATCAGCGCCGCACGAAAGAAATCACCGATGAAGGTCGCGCATACCTTCAGGATCAATTCGCGAAAATGAATCTTCCGTTCGTGCCGAGCGCTGGAAATTTCGTGCTCGTGAAGGTCGGCGATGGCGCGGCGATTTTTCGCGACATGCTCCAGCGCAAGATCATCGTGCGCGCGCTCAAGGGCTACAACCTGCCGGAATGGGTCCGCATTTCCGTCGGCACCATGGAACAAAACCAGGCATGCATCGCCGCGCTGAAGGAAGTGCTACAGACGCGCACGAGCTGAGCGCGGACGAGCAGCCGGAGTTTTCCGGCGAGACCATCGCTGCGATCTCGACCGCGGCGGGCGAAGGCGCGATCGCGCTCGTGCGTATTGCTGGCCCGGAAGCGATCGCGATTGCTGATCGCGTCTTTCGCGGAAAAGAAAAGCCATCTGAGTTCCAGTCGCACGTCCAGCACCTCGGCGAGTTGCTCGATGCGGATGGAGTCGTTGATCAGGTCGTCGTCTCCGTCCATCGCGCGCCGCATAGCTACACCGGCGACAATCTCGTCGAGATCAGTTGTCACGGCGGAGTGATCGTCACTGCGCGGGTCCTCGCGGCATGTCTCGGCGCCGGTGCGCGTCACGCGCGACCCGGCGAGTTTACCGAGCGCGCCTACCTGAATGGCAAGATGGACCTGACGCAGGCGGAAGCCGTCATCGACTTGATCCGCGCGCAAACCGATCTCGCGGCGCGTTCTGCGACCGAGCAACTCGAAGGCAGACTTGGTTCAGTCGTGAAGACGATCCGCGATGAGATCGTGCAATTACTCGCGCAACTCGAGGCATCGATTGATTTTCCCGACGAAGACATCACACCGGACGAAGGCGCGCAGCTTCAGGCGCGGCTCGATTCAATCCGCGAAAAGGTCGACCGACTTCTCGCTACCGAACAACGCGGACGCATTCTGCGCGAAGGTGTCCGCGCTGTGATTTACGGCCCGACGAATGCCGGCAAGTCGAGCCTGCTCAATCGCCTGCTCGGTTACGAGCGCGCGATCGTTAGTCCGATCCCCGGGACGACGCGCGACACGATCGAAGAAGTGATCACCATCCGCGGTATCGCCGTTCGCCTGCTCGATACCGCTGGTCTGCGCGAAACGACGGATGAGCTGGAGCGCGCCGGCATCGAGCGGACCGAGAAGTCGTTAGGCGCGGCAGATCTGACGCTGCATGTGTTCGATGCCAGCGCGCCGAAGCCC
>JBJMWV010000032.1:0-6538 GCA_045809985.1 Chthoniobacterales bacterium
TGGGAGGTGCAGCTTCTCGAAACAGGATTCCTCGCGATCTTTCTTTGTCCGCTGATTGATCCGCGCCCGTTTCCGAAGCGCCCGCCGCCAACGATCATCTTGTGGCTCTTCCGCGCACTCATCTTCCGAATCATTCTCGGCTCGGGCCTGATCAAGATCCGCGGCGATGAAAGCTGGCGCGATCTCACCGCGCTCTACTACCACTTCGAGACGCAGCCGATCCCGAACGGGCTCAGCCGCTGGTTTCACTTTCTCCCCCGCGGCGTGTTGCGCGGTGGCGTAATTTTCAATCACCTCGCCGAGCTGATCGCGCCGTGGTTCGTCTTCTGGCCACGAATTGCGCGCTACGTCAGCGGCGGCGTCATCATCGCATTTCAAGTTATCATTGCGCTGAGCGGCAATCTTTCCTTCCTGAACTGGCTCACCATTCTCCCCGCGCTCGCCTGCTTCGACGACCGCTTCTGGTCGAAGCTGCTGCCGCGCGGCCTAACGAATCGTGCGGAGCGCGCTGCGGCATCCGCCGAGGTCTCGCGGCCAATGCTGCGGACAGCATGGGCAATCGCTGCCGTCGTCGGCGTGCTCAGCATTCAGCCGATGCTGAATCTCTTCTCGTCGCGCCAGATCATGAACACGTCGTTCGATCCGCTGGAATTGGTGAACACCTACGGCGCCTTCGGCGCGGTCGGGAAAGAGCGCTTCAATGTCGTGTTTGAAGGGACCGACGCGGCAACAGCGGATTCGACCGCCGAATGGAAGTCCTACCCGTACAGAGGTCTGCCCGTCGCACTTAATGAGCGGCCGCCGCAGATCGCGCCATATCAGTTGCGGCTGGATTGGCAGATGTGGTTCGCCGCGATGGGTTCGCCTAACGAGTACCCGTGGACGCTGCATCTCGTCTGGAAACTTCTGCACAATGATCGCGCTGCGCTCAGTCTCTTTGCCGCGAATCCCTTCGCTGATCACCCGCCGCGCTTCATCCGTGCGACCCTGTATCGCTACCGGTTCGTCCCCCGGAATAGCAGCGGGATTTTCTGGGAGCGCGAGGAACTCGGCGCGTGGCTGCCTCCGTTGTCGAAAGACGATTCACGGCTGCACGACATCCTCCGCGCGGAGAAGTGGCTGCGGGATGACGAAATGCCGCAGACTCGTTAGGCATTTGGCCTGCAGTCTGCTTGATCACGTCGCGAAAGGCACCCGCAGACGTGAAGAAAATCAGCCGCATTCTCCTTATCAGCAGCATCCTCGCTCTCGCCTGGGGAGGCTCCATTGCGTTCGCCGTCCGCATACTCGCCGCATATGACGCGAACCGCGTGCCGACCGTGCCGTCGCAGTTCCCGTCTGCCTCGGCGCTGCGGCTGGCCACAACTCAACCGACCGTGGTGATGCTCGCGAACGCGGAGGCGCAGAGTACGCGCGACTCCGTCACCGAGCTGGCGCAGATGAATCGCGAATTGAACGCGACGGTTTACGTCGTTTTCGCCCCGCTCGCTCAGCGCGATATGAACTGGGGCCGTTCCGCTTCATGGAACACCGCAGCGGAAATTTCCGGTGTTGTCCCAGTTGGCGATGACGATGGAATCGAAACACGGCGCTTCGGCGCGCAGCCTTCGGGCTACACGATGATTTTCGCGAGCGATGGTCGGCTCCTCTTCAGCGGCGACATCACCAAGGCGCACCTCTTCGCGCACAACGAACTTCTGGAGCGTCACATCGCGGCGAACTAAAGTTCGCTCGTGTCGCGCTACATTGCCTTTCTTCGCGCGATCAATGTCGGTGGTCGGGTCGTTAAGATGGAGGAGCTGCGGCGCGTTTTTGCCGCGGCTGGCGTGATGAACGTTGAGACTTTTATTGCGAGCGGGAATGTTCTGTTCGACACGCGCGTCACGAGCGAGGAGGCGCTGCGCAAGAAAGTTGAGGCAGCCCTCGCGCATGAGCTCGGATATCGCGTCGACACTTTCCTCCGTACCTCTGAGGAGGTGAAGCGCATTGCGGCGTTCGAAGCCTTTCCGCCTTCGAGCTTTCGCACCCCGCAGAGCCGGCTCTTCATCGGCTTCCTCGGAACTGCGCTTGAGCGCGAGGCAGCGCAACGACTCGTTAGGCTGAGCAGCGAGACGGATGAATTCCGGGTTGATGGACGCGAGCTCTACTGGCTTTGCCACGTCCCTGCGAGTGAGTCGGACTTCTCGGGCCCGAAACTCGAGAAAACGATCGGGCAGGCGACAACGGTGCGGAACGTGAACACCGTTCGACGTTTGGCCGCGAAGCTGGGCTAGCGGCTTTTCGTCTTGCCTAACAAGTCCTGGTTCGGCATTCTCGCCGCCAGGTTCCCCTCAGATGCTGCAAAGCCTCGATACGGCGATCGCCTTCGTCGTCATCATGACGGTCGCGAGTCTCTTCGTGACCGTGATCGTCCAGATGTGTTCGGCCGCGCTTAGTTTGCGCGGGAAGAATCTGGCGAACGCGCTCGCGCTCAGTTTTCAGCGGATCGACCCGCGGTTGCGCGGCGAAGCGCATCAACTCGCCGCGCGCATTCTTTCTGATCCGCTGCTTTCGGATTCGACGCGGACCGTCAAAGACATTCACGCGGCGATGTCTGTCGTTGAACGCTGCAAGCCATGGCATTTCACGGACGTCCTTTGCGCGACACAGCTCGCCAGCGCGGTTCGACCCGAGGAAGTCTACCTCGCTTTGCAACGGCTCTCGACGCACACGCCTGCTACCCACGGCTGGCACGACCCGAATGGAAGGATCAAGTCGACCGCGCAGAAGGTGCTTGATGCGCTCGTCGTTCCGGAAAGCGAGGCAGCGGAAATTCAAAAGCGGCTCGAGCCGTTCCGCAGTGTCGCGAACGAAATTCCGGACGCCGCAGTGAAACAACGGCTGCTCGATTTAGTTGGAAATACGCCGGCGAATCTGCTCGTCGAGATCGACGCGGCGCGCCTGAAGTTCGAGGACGCATTTCGAACCGCGCAGGATCGGGCGCAGCAGTGGTTCCAACTGCACGCCCGCGGCCTCACGATCGCTGCGAGCGCGGTCCTCGCACTCGTCCTGCAACTGGACGTCGTGGAAATCTATCGCTTCGTCAGCACGAATGCGGTGCAGCGTGCAGCGCTTGTGGGCAACGCGACGAACGTGATCAAAGATGCCGATGGAGCAGTGGATGCACGCGGCGGATTAGTGAAGCGCATTGCCGACGCCTGGGCGGAGAAGACCGGCCAGCACGTCGACCTATCCCAGATCGTCCACACCGGCCAACTTGAGGACACGCTCGCGAAGGCAAACCCGCAGTTCGATCGCGACGAGTTCGAGCGCGTCGTCAAAGAGACCACGCAGACGTATTTCGAAGATCAGCGCAACAAACTTACTGATCTGACGCGCGAAGTTAGCGCGACCGGATTTGAATTCTTTCCCGGGAGTTACTGGCGCTGGCCTTCGCCTGCGGGGCGGCGCGCGAGCCTTCACAACGTCGTGACCCATCTGCCGGGTATCGCGCTCTGCGCGGCGCTGCTCAGCTTGGGCGCGCCATACTGGTACAACCTGCTCAAGAATCTGACTAGTCTTCGCCCCGCGCTCGCGCAGTTGATCGGGCAAGAGGAGAAACGCGTTCCCGCGCCTAACGAATGATTTTTATCCGCCGCTAACCCCGAACTATCCCATCCCATGCCCAACGTAAATGTCGTCAAAGTCGGACCAAACACCTGCAAGCCATTTATCCTTCAGGTCTTCGTCGCCAGCCCGGAGGCCGGCTACAAATTTGAACTCGTCGTTGAAAAAATGTGCTCGAGCGCGAACGAGGCGCTCTGGAAACTCGTCTTCGATCTCTACAAAAAAGATGCGAGCGGCACCTTCCAGCAGATCGTCCACGTCTCCTTCACGCCGATCGATCCCGACGAGAAGCGCGGCGTCGAAGCACTCGCGACTGAGCCGATCAGCGTCGAGACCGCGCGTGTCTTGCGGAATGACGTGCATCCGGCAGCGAAGGAATTCGCCGCGGCGTCGAAGCCAACCGCTGCGCAAAAGAAGAAGCTGCACGACGGGATGAGCAAGGCGGCAAAGACGGCGAACGTCTGAGTGCCGCAATTAAACGTGTCTGGTTCGTAGACCCGCGGTGCAAGCCATGGCAAGTTGCGCCTAACGAGCCCGACGCATGTTTGTTGATCGAATCAGAGTTTTTGCGCAGGCCGGAAGTGGCGGGCGCGGTTGCGTGAGCTTTCGCCGCGAAAAATTCGTGCCGAAAGGTGGTCCTGATGGCGGCGATGGCGGCAAAGGCGGAAACATTATTCTGCGGGCCGACGTGCACACCGACAATCTCGCGAATTTATTTTACGAGCCGATCATCAAGTCGAAATCGGGCGGCCATGGCATGGGCAAGAAAATGCACGGCCGCGGCGCAGAGGATAAAATCGTGAACGTGCCGATCGGCACGATCGTTTACCGCGCGGAGGCTCCCGTTTCGCGGAATGAAGATGACGAGTTCGCCGATGAGCCGTCAGAGCCGACGAACCGCAAGCAGATCATCCACGACGAAGATCCGATCGTTGATCTAGCGGAGGATGCTCAGGAGTTCGTGCTTTGCGAAGGCGGCAAAGGCGGGAAGGGAAATGTGCACTTCAAGAGCTCGAAGAACCGTGCGCCGATCCAGTACACGGAAGGCGACGAAGGCGAGCAGGGCCATTTCTTATTAGAGCTGCGCACGATCGCGGATGCGGCGCTCGTCGGTTACCCGAATGCCGGCAAGTCGACCTTGCTTGGTAAGATCTCCGCCGCGCATCCGAAGGTCGCGGCTTATCCCTTCACCACTTTGCGCCCGAGCGTTGGTGTAGTTGAATTGGATGATTATCGCCGCGTCACGGTTGCCGACATTCCCGGCCTGATCGAAGGCGCGCACCGCAATGTTGGTCTTGGTCACGATTTCCTCCGACACATCATGCGCTGTCGCTATCTGCTCTTTGTCGTCGATGCGGCGGGAAGCGAAGGACGTCACCCAATCGAGGACCTGCAAAGTCTGCGACGCGAGATCGACTTATACGAACCGCTGCTCTCGAAACGCCCCTGGTGCATCATCGGGAACAAGATGGATCTACCCGGCGCGGACGAGAATTTCGATTTGATTCGCGAGCGATTTCCGACGATGACGGTCGTTCCCGTTTCCGCGGAACGCGGTGCGGGCATTACTGAATTGAAGGAGCACCTCGGTCGCTGGTTATTCCAAGTTCCCGAAAGAGCTGACGAAGCAATCGCGCTGACACTCGAAGAAAACGCGAAGGCCGATTGAAAAAAAGAACCCGAAAGACGGAAGGTCGTATTTAACGGTATGCCAGAGCGCGTCGTAGCGAGTTACTGCACCACGTTCCTGAAGCGCGAGATGCTGCACATCTATCGTCAGGTCGCGTCGCTCGAGAGCTACAGCACGTTTGTTATGACCAAGGCAGTGCAGAACCCGGAGCTGTTTCCGTTCAACGACATCGAGTTGATCGAAAACCCGCCGCGCAATCCGATTAGGCACGGCTATCTGAAGTACCTCGCGCGACGGCCCCCCATCGTTTACCGCGGCGAATTCCAGATGTTGTCAAAGCTGCTCGATCGTCGCGGCGCGGACCTGATGCACATTTATTTCGGCCACACCGGCGTCCATTTGCTGCCGTTCATCGAGCGCTGGGACAAGCCCTGCGTCGTCTCGTTCCACGGCGCCGATGTCGCGCAGAAGACCGATATCCGCGACTACGGATTGAAGCTGCAGAATCTTTTCAACACCGTCCCGCTCGTGCTCGCGCGCTGCCAGTCGTTAGCGGATCGATTGATTGAGCTCGGTTGTCCGCCGGCGAAGCTCCGCATCAATCGCACCGGCGTCCCGCTGAAACAGTTTCCATTCGTGCGCCGCGAAGCGCCGGCGGACGGTCGCTGGCGCCTGCTCCAGGCGTGCCGGTTGATCCCGAAGAAGGGTGTCGCGACCACGCTCTGCGCGTTCGCCATTTTCCAAAAGGAATTTCCGAATGCCGAGCTGATCATCGCTGGCAAAGGACCGCTCCAGGCGCATCTCGAAGAACTCGCGGAAGAACTTGGGATCGCAAGCAAAGTGCAGTTCCGCGGCTTCCTCTCACAAGCGGAACTGACCGAGCTCTACAACACGTCTCATCTCTTCGTTCACCCGAGCGAAACGCCGCCCGATCAAAACCAGGAAGGAATTCCAAATTCTGTGCTCGAAGCAATGGCGACCGGTCTCGCGATCCTCGGCACGCGCCACGGCGGAATCCCCGAAGCGGTGGAGCATGGCCGCGCCGGCTTGCTGGTGGAAGAGCGCGACTTCGAAGCGCTGGCCAACTCGATGAAAGGCGTCGCGCGGTCCGCGAATGCCTTCCGCGAGATGGGAGTACTCGGCAGCGAGTACGTGCATGCAAATTTCGAGCAGAGTGCGCAGATTCGGCACTTGGAAAATTTCTACGACGAAGCCGTCGCTTACGCTGAAGCCCATGCTCCCGCGCCGGCCGACGAGACGGTCCGTCTCGCGGACTTGCCCGAGCGCGTCCCGGCCAAGTAA
>JBJMWV010000033.1:0-6107 GCA_045809985.1 Chthoniobacterales bacterium
GTTGCATTGTAGTCGGCTTCGGATTCTCCGGGGAAGCCGACGATCACGTCTGTTGTGATGGCGATGTCTGCACGCGCCTCGCGAAGACGTTCGACGAGATCGGAATACTTCTGCGCTGTGTATGGGCGATGCATCGCTTTCAGGATGCGATCGGATCCAGACTGCAATGGCAGATGCACGTGCTCGGCGAGCTTCGGCAATTCGCCGAATGCGTTCACCAAATCTTCGCGGAAGCCGATCGGATGCGGTGAGGTGAAGCGCAGACGCTCCAAGCTTTCGATCGCGTGCACCGCTTCGAGCAACTGCACGAATGGGCTTTTGCCATTTACCTTCGGGAAATCATGTCGGCCGTAGAGATTCACGATCTGGCCGAGCAACGTCACTTCCTTGACGCCGCGCGCGACCAGCCCACGCACCTCACGCACGATTTCGTCGATGGATCGGCTGCGTTCCGCGCCGCGCGTTCGTGGGACGATGCAAAAAGTGCAGTGCATGTTGCAGCCCTGCATGATCGAGACGAACGCAGTCGCCTGCCGCGGCGCGAGTCGTTGTTCGCGGATTGTCGCCTGCGAGCCCGCTTCATCCGCGACATCGCAGATCGAGAAGCGCAAATCATCCATCCGATGCGCGCGTTTTTTCTCGCGCACATCATCGACGTAATCCGCGACGCGATGGAACTTCTGTGTGCCGACGACGAGATCTAGATGCGGCAGGCCTTTGAACAACGAGTCGCCGCGCGCCTGTGCCATGCAGCCGAGAAAGCCGAAGACCGTGTCGGGTTTGCGCTTCGCGATCTGCCCAAGCATGCCCATCTTCCCGAGCGCTTTCTGGTCGGCCATGTCGCGCACGCTGCAGGTGTTGAGCAAGATCACGTCGGCGTCCGCCTCGTTCGTGATAGGCTCGTAGCCGCGCTCGACTAACGAATGCGCGACCTGGTCGGAGTCGCGCTCGTTCATCTGGCAGCCGTAGGTCTTGATGTAGAATTTCGGCATCGGCGGGACGCACAGTGGCACAGGCGCGCCGGCTGCGCTACGGCTCCAGATTCAACTTCCCATCGCAGCCGCGCGCCGATTTAATCGCCGCCCATGAGTGATCAGGCCCCGGCAATCGGGATCATCGGAGGCAGCGGGCTTTACCAAATGGAAGGGGTGGAGAACCCGACCGAGCAGCGCGTTGACACACCGTTTGGTCCGCCTTCCGACGCGCTCATCGGCGGGACGATGCATGGCCGGCAGATTTATTTTTTGCCGCGTCACGGACGCGGGCATCGCATCCTGCCGCATGAGCTGAACCACCGCGCGAATATTTGGGCGCTGCGTTCGCTGAACGTCCGCTGGATCATCTGCGTCACCGCAGTCGGCAGTTTGCAGGAGCAATACGCGCCGCGCGATGTGTTGTTGCCCGATCAATTCTACGACCGGACCAGCCGGCGCACGGAGCACACGTTTTTCGGTGAAGGCATCGCAGCGCACATCACATTTGCCGAGCCCATCTCGACCAAGCTACGCCTGTTGGTCGCGGCAGCGGCCGACGAGGTGGGCATCAATGTGCACAATGGCGGCACCTACGTGAACATGGATGGCCCGGCGTTCTCGACCCGCGCGGAATCAGAGCTGAATCGTCGCCACGGCTTTGATGTCATCGGCATGACGAACCTGCCGGAAGCGAAGCTGGCGCGGGAAGCGGAGATTGCGCTCGCCACGCTGGCGATGATCACCGACTACGATTGCTGGAAGGTGGAAGAGGAACCTGTTTCCGCGGAAGCAGTGTTCGCGCATCTGACGGCGAACGCCGCGACCGCGAAGCAGGTCCTCGCGCGTGTCATTCCGCGGATTCCAGCCGAACCGAACTGGCCGGAACATTCAGCTCTCCGCTCTGCGCTGACGACGGATCGGAAGCTTTGGCCGATGGAGACGATCACGAAACTCGGGCCGATTCTTGCGCCGTACGCTTAGGCGCGAGCAGCCGATTTTTCGCAGATCTGCGTCTCAGAAAAGGCCAAGCAAAGATCGTACTTGTTCGTTTAAAAGCGAGTGTAGTAATTTTGTCGCAGGGGCAGATACTGGAGTTCTGCCACGAAAAGGGACCTTCGACATGATCACGAAAATCGCTACCTGCCTGTTCGCTGCCACGCTACTCGGTGCGTGCAGCACTGCACCCAACGCCACCACCGCCAACGCCGGCCACCGTCCGACGATGGAGCAACGCTTGATGGCCCAGACGCAAGCTGTCCCGACCTCAGTCGGCGAACCCGCGCCGCCGGCTGAAGGTCCGGAAGATGTTCCGGCGAATGGTTCGATCGATCCGACGCATAATCCGGGATTGCTGCCATCGCCGCTCCTGCGCCAGAGCGCAGCCGGTGGTTTATAAGAGGCGGCTCGGAATTTCGACGATCGTGGCGCGCGTAAACGCGCGCGCTACATGTAGAGCGCCCAGGTCAGAAGCGCGGCGGAGTCACTCCAGACGACGCCTTTCGGATCACCCAAGACGACAGCGATAACGTCGCGGCCCGGTCGCGTTGCGCTCGAGATGAGGCAATGCCCGGCCGCGTCGGTGTAGCCGGTTTTCATTCCGTTGCAGAACGGTAGGCGCTTCAGGACCTTATTCGTGTTCTCGAACTCGCGCGTGTGTCCGTCGGCGTAGCGGAAGACGAGATTCGGGAGGCAAACGATCGAGCGAATAGTCGGATTCGCGTAGGCGGCGCGGGCGATCAGCGAAAGGTCCCGCGCAGTCGAATACTGGCCAGGCATCGGCAGGCCGTTCGGATTAACGAAACTGGAATGCGTCGCGCCTAACGCGCGTGCTTTTGCATTCATCATCTCAGCAAATCCTTCGATGCTGCCGCCGGCATCCCGGGCCAGACAGCGCGCGACATCGTTGCAGCTGTGCACCAGGAGCGCGCGCAAAAGCTCTATGCGTGTGTATGTCTCACCCGGTTTAAATCCGAGCTTCGTCGGCTCCGCATAGGTGTCCGTGGGCTGCACTGTCACATGCTGATCGAGATAGCCGCGCTCGGCGATGATCAGCGCAGTGAGAAGTTTCTGCGTGCTTGCCGCAGCGCGCGGTACGTCCGCGTTCCTCTCGAACAAGACATCGCCACTTCGCGCATCAACCACGATGACCGATTTCGCGCGGACAGACGGAACGCCGCCTGGTCCACGTTCTGCCGACGGATCTGGCGCAGTGGGACTTGCAGGCAGCGCGCGCACCGCCTCGAAGTCATCCGTCTTCGGCTTGGTCTTCTTCTTTTTCGCGGGCGCGGCGATCGCGCTCGTCGCAAGGCAGCAGAGCACGGCCGTCCACAGCCGCCATTGGCAACGGATGTTGAAAGACCGGGGGAATTTCATCGGGCGGACAGTGCGATAGCCGCTTTCGTTCCGCAAGCGGCGCAGTCGTTAGTGTCAGTTGCGACGACCGCGTTCAATCAGCTCGATCTCGTAGCCTTCCGGCGCATCGATGAACGCGATCGCGCCGCCGTCGCTGTTTTTGTGCGGCCCATCGGAAAGCGCGTAACCCTTCGCCGCAGCCTGCTTCGCGAACTCCTCGATGCTATCGACCTCGAACGCGAGATGCGTCAGGTCCGGACCGACCACGACCGGCCCGCTCTCATCGAATTTGCAGAGCTCAATCTCCTCATCGCTCCCCGGCGCCTTGAAGAAGACGAGCTGCGAACCGCGGCCCGAAGTGTGGCGCCGCGTTTCCTCGAGCCCGAGCACGTCGCGATAAAACGCGACTGTCTTCTCGAGATCCTGGACACGATAGCGGGTGTGGAGGAGGCGTTTGATCATTCGTTAACGTAATACGCCGCGGCAGCTTGCAAACGCCTTCTAGTTTTCGGCCGCGCTCTGTGATTCTGTAGCGCGAATGAAGCTCGTCATCGCCGCGACCGGTGCCAGCGGCACAATGTATCTGCAGCGCTTGCTCGAGCAGATCGATTGCGCGGCGAACGAGGTGCACCTGATCATGAGCGGCCACGCGAAGCAGGTCGCGACCGCGGAAGTCGATGAGCTGCGCATTCCCGACGGCGTCCAGCGCGAAGGCGAGAACGATCTCAACGTGCCGTACGTCAGCGGCTCATCGCGCTTCGATGCGATGGTCATTGTGCCGTGCTCAATGTCGACGCTTGGCCGAATCGCGAGCGGCTCCGGCGAGACTGCGCTCTTCCGCGCGGCTGATGTTTTCCTGAAGGAGCGGCGCAAACTAATCGTCGTTCCGCGCGAGACGCCGTGGAATCTGATTCACGCGCGCAACATTGTGACGCTGCTTGAAGCGGGCGCGGTTGTGCTTCCGGCCATCCCGTCTTTCTACAGCCGGCCGCAATCAGTCGATGAAGTTGCGGACACGGTCGTCTGGCGAATTCTCGATCAACTTGGTCTTCCGAATCCGCGCGCATTCCGCTGGAAGAACCAGGGCAACTCGCCGGCGCAAAGTTGAAACTGCGCGGCTGGTCTGGACGAATCGCCGTCGCGATTGCGTATCGCCTGCTCATGATTTGGGCGCTGACCTTGCGCTTCAAAATTGAGGATCAGGCGGGTGTGATCAATCATCGCCACGACTTCGCGCGGATCTGGTCGATGTGGCACAACCGCGTGCTCCTCTTTCCCTACGTCATCCGCCGTTTCATTCCTGGCACCTGGGGTTCATCGCTGATCAGCGCGAGCCGCGATGGTGGCTTGCTCGCCGATTTCGTGAAGCGCTTCGGCTACGACGCAGCCCGCGGCTCCAGCTCACGCCGCGGGGCGGGTGCAATCCTTGAACTGACCAACGTGCTGAAGAAAGGCGGCGCAGTTGCCATCACACCGGATGGTCCGCGCGGACCGCGTTACATGCTCGGCGGCGGGATCATTCTGCTCGCGCAACAAGCCGGCGTTCCGATCTTCCCGCTCGATCTCGAGTTCTCCAGCTGCTGGCGGCTGAAGAGCTGGGACCGCTTCATTATTCCGAAGCCGTTTTCGACTGTGCGAATCAAAGTCGGTCCACCGCATCAGGTGCGCGCCACCGCGAACAACGGAGAATTTGAAGCCGAGCGGCTGCGTTTGCAGAGTGCGATGATGCAGCTCGTGGAAATGGACTAACGAATGGCGAAGTTGATCGACGGCCGCGCGGTCGCGGAAAAGGTTTATGCAGAACTGCGCGGTGAAATCGCGGAGCTGAAGTTGCGCGGCATCACACCCGGTCTCGCCGTCGTCCTGGTCGGCGATGATCCCGCTTCACGCGCCTACGTCCGCTCGAAAGACAAGATGTGCCGCGAGCTTGGGCTGCATTCCGTGAAGCTCGAGTTGCCTGCCGAGACGTCACAGGACGAACTACTCGCACGCATCGCTGACTTGAATCGCGATAACGCGGTGCACGGAATTCTCGTGCAGTCACCGCCGCCGAAGCAGATCGACGAAGCGGCGATCGTGCGCGCGCTCGATCCCGCGAAGGACGTCGATGGCTTCCATCCGATGAACGTGGCGAAGCTCGCGATGGGCGACGAGAGCGGCTTCGTGCCTTGCACTCCGCTCGGCTGTCAGCGCCTGCTCGTCGAGAGCGGGGTGCAGGTCGAAGGCGCACACGTCGTCGTGCTCGGTCGCAGCATGATTGTCGGAAAACCAGTCGCTCTGCTGCTCGTGCAGAAGGCGCGAAACGCGAACGCAACCGTCACCGTCGTCCATTCGCGCAGCCGGAATCTCCCGGAGATCACGCGCTCAGCCGACATCGTGATCGCCGCGATTGGCCAGGCGCATTTCGTCAAAGCCGAGCATGTCCGTGAAGGCGCGGTCGTGATCGATGTCGGCATCAACCGCGTTGATGACGCGAGCAGTCCACGCGGCTACCGACTCGTCGGCGACGTCGCCTTCGATGAAGTCGGACCGAAAGCGAACGCAATCACTCCGGTGCCCGGCGGCGTTGGCCCGATGACCATCGCGATGCTGATGGCGAACACCCTCAAGGCGTGTCGCCTACAGAATAATCTTTGACGTCAGCAGCCGCAGGATTCGTGGCGGCAGTAGATTCATCTTCATCAGCGTTGACGTGAGATGCGGTGACAACACTGCAGTTCGCGCAATGCGATTGATCCATAGTCGTCCGCGGTAAAGCTCTTCGTGCGCACGTGCGTAAGA
>JBJMWV010000034.1:0-3167 GCA_045809985.1 Chthoniobacterales bacterium
ACCACGCGATCGCCGATTTTCACTTCATGGTCCTTGTTCATGAAGGCCTCGCCGACATCGGGATTGTGCCCGTTGCGCGTCGCCGAGCCGCGGATGAGCGCGGACCAATACGAGATGGTTTTCTCGCGTGCAGTGCGCGGAAGATCTTCTCCGTTGGACATGATTGGCGCGGCGGCCCCGATCGCGCTCACTGGCGCCATCCAGATGTATTTCGTCGAGAGCGCGATCAATGCACCGGCCGAGCCGGCGTTCGTGTTGATGAAGGTGTAAGTCGGGAGCGTGGTGCGATTGAGCAGCTTCGTGATCTCTTCCGCCGCATCGAGCTGACCGCCGTACGTGTTCATCTCGAAGACGATTGCAGATGCGTCGTGGCTCTCCGCGGTCTTCACCGCGCGACGGAGGAAGAGGAACATCGACGGCGACACCTCGCCTTCCAGCGGCACAACGACGATGTCGCCTTTGCGGACTTCCTTGTCGCGCGCCAGCGCGAGGCTCGGAAGAGCAAAGACTAAGAGGAAGAGGTAGAGGAAGAACGTGCGTTTCATCGCACCGGAAACATTACGCTTTCCGGTAGTGGTCTGCCAGCGGGTAGCTGCGCGCGACCAAGCCGAAGATGAGCGCGGCGGCGAAGGCGAAGACGGCGAAGAAGAACATCTGGAATGCGGTCACACCGAAGCCGCTCGATTTGATGGAGTCGATCACGCGCTGATTCTGCACGCCGGCGTTCACCACCAGCACCCACAAGTTGCCGATCGTCACGGAGAGATTCCAGAAGGCCATGATCGCGCTCTTCATCGCGAGCGGCGCCTGGCTGTAGGCGAACTCGAGGCCGGTGGCGGAGACGAGGACTTCGCCGAGCGTGAGGAAGATGTACGGCAGGACTTGCCATGTGATTGTGAAGGCATTGCCGCGGTCCAGCACGATTTGCATCAGGCCAACGATGATCCAGGCGACGCCGGAGAACGCGATGCCTGCACTCATGCGTCGAAGCGCGGTCGGTTCGTAACCAGCGCGCCGCAGCATTGGATACAGCACGAGGTTGTTGAAGGGGATGAGCAACATCACGAGCGCAGGATTGAGCGCCTGCATTTGCGATGATTGGAACCAGCTCGGTTTGGTCATTGCGTTTGCCTGCAAGACCCACGTGGAAGCTTTCTGATCGAAGAGCGACCAGAACGGCGTGACTAACGAGAAGAGAACGAGCACGCGAAGGACGGAACGCACGCCGCTGATTGCTTCGTCGGTATGCTTGCCGCGGATCGCATCGAGCTGAAGCCAAACTCCGAGGCCGCCGAACGCGATGATCGCGACCAACGCGAGACATGCGGCGATGACGAAGCCTTGTTTCGGAATCATCAGGAGCGACACGATCGCGAGAATCGCGCCGATGCCCGCGAGCACTTGTCCGCGCAGACCTGATGCAATCGCATCGCGCGACACGCGCAGGAAGGAATGCGGATTCGGCGGCGCGGGCGGTAGCATCACGTATTGCTTGCGGCCGGCCCACAGAATCACGGTTGAGATGAACATGAGCACGCCGGGAATGCCGAACGCGATCGCCGGTCCGAGTTGCCGGAGAAAGATCGGCATGAGGAACGACGCGAAGAGCGAGCCGAAGTTGATGATCCAGTAGAAGGAATCGAAGACGACTTTCGCGCGGTGTTTGTTCGTCTGATCGAACTGATCGCCAACGAACGCCGCGACGCATGGTTTGATTCCGCCGGAGCCGAGCGCGATCAACCCGAGTCCGACGTAGAAGCCCGTGCGATTGAAGACGAACATCGCGAGACACGCCTGACCGACGCAGTAGACCAGGCTCAGCCAGAAGATGGTGTGATATTTTCCCGCGAAGCGATCAGCCAACCAACCGCCGAGCAGCGGGAAAAAGTAAACGCCAATGACGAAGGTGTGAAAGACGTCCTTCGCTGCGTGCTCGCGATCCGCTTCCGGCAAATAAACGAGCAGCGACGAGACGAGGAACATCGTGAGGATGTTCCGCATCCCGTAAAAGCTGAAGCGCTCGCAGCCCTCGTTGCCGATGATGTAGCGGATCTGGCGCGGGATCGGCGCCTTCGGATCCGGCAGATGCGTTGCGGCGTGAATCGCGGCGCCCGGCGGCATGTGATCGGCCACGACTTCTTTCACGTCCACGAGCGTCTATAGAATGCGGAGCGCTCGCAATCCGAAACGTGAGCGGTAGTTTTGCGCGAACGCGTGGGCAGCATTCCGAATTCAACCATCGAGCAGGTCGCGGCGGCGAACGACATCGTCGAAGTGATTGGCTCGTATTTTCCGCTCAAGCGCGCCGGCGCGAGCTTCAAGGCGCTCTGTCCGTTTCACCAGGAGAAGACGCCGTCGTTCAATGTGAGTCCGCAGCGGCAATCGTTTCACTGCTTCGGCTGTGGCGCGGGCGGGAGCGTTTTCCGCTTCGTCATGGATTACGAACATCTCGATTTTCCGAGCGCGGTGAAGAAGCTCGCGGCACGCGTCGGCGTTCCGGTGATCGAAGATCGAACATTCAGCGCGGCGGAAGATCAAGCGCACGAAGCACGGCGAACGTTGCTGCAACTTCATGCCGAAGCCGCGGACTGGTTTCACGAGAATTTGCTGAAACGCGAGTTTGCGAAGCCGGCGCGCGATTACCTGAAGAAGCGCGGGATCGATGGCGCGGTCGCGAAGAATTGGCAGCTCGGCTTCGCGCCAGATTCTTGGGACGCGTGTTTGAATTGGGCGCTCGAAGCCGGTTACAAGCGCCGCCACATTCTGCAAAGCGGACTCGTTAAACCGCGCGATGAAGATCGGCCTAACGAGTCAGAAGTTTACGATCGGTTTCGCGGCCGGATCATGTTCCCGATCTGCAACGACGTCGGCGAGGTGATCGCCTTCAGTGGCCGCGTGCTGACTAGCGACTCTGAAGGCGCGAAGTATTTGAATTCGCCTGAGACACCGCTCTTCCGCAAAGGCTCGATTCTCTTTGGCCTGCACAAATCCAAGCGCGCGTTGATCGAGGCGAACTCGGCGATCGTCTGCGAAGGCCAGCTCGACCTGATCACGTTGTTCGAAGCCGGGATCTGCAACGTTGTCGCGCCGCAGGGAACAGCATTCACCGAACAGCAGGCGCGCATTCTCAAACGCTTCGTCGCGGAAGTCGTGCTCTGCTTCGATGC
>JBJMWV010000035.1:0-4565 GCA_045809985.1 Chthoniobacterales bacterium
AACAAAAACCCTACAACAATCTCTTCCAATATATAGATCACGCGTGATGACAGGTAGCTGTAGGCGACGAACGTCGGCGTCGCGACCACCAGGCCAGCGGCGGTCGTGAGCAGGCTCTTGTAAACGCCGTTCGAGAGTTCCGTGACGGTCGCGTAGCCGCCGTTCGATGTAATCGTGCCGAACGCATCGATCATTCCCGCGACTGTGCCTAACAGGCCAAGGAGCGGAGTTAGAAACGCGATCGTCGCGAGCACACCAAGAAAGCGCTCGAGCTTCGGCACCTCGAGTTGTCCGGCTTCCTGCACGATCTCGCGCAACTCCGATCGCGGCGAGTCATGACGAATAATCGCCGCGTGAATCACGCGTGCGACCGGGCCAGGCGTTCCCGCTGATTCATGGAGCGCTTCCGCGAAGTTGCGCCGCGAGATCAGGTTCGACAGCCCCTGCAGAAATTCGCCCACGTGAATGGCAGCGCGGTGAAAATAGAGCAGCCGCTCGGCGAAAACGGCGATCGAGATCACGCTGCAGATCAGGATCGGCCACATGAGCAGACCGCCCTTCTGGATGTAATCGATCATGCCGGCTTGTTCCTTTAAACGGCTTTAGGTTCTGCCGCAAGGCTCGCGGCAGATACGCTCAGGGTCGCTTACTCGTCCGCCCAAGCAGCTTTCCGCTCGCATCGTAGACGGCATAACCGGCCTGCTTGCCCGCGCCATCGTATTCGTAAACTAGCCGCAACTTCACCGCGCCTTCCTTCGTGAGCTGCGTCTCTTCGCTCATCCGGTCGCCTTCATACTTGTACCGAGTGCGGTACTGAAACTGGTTGTTCGGGCCAAAGACTTCGCCGCTTTCGTAACGGCCGGAGTCGTCGAGCTTGTAGGCGATTTTCCCAAGCTGCTTGCCCTGCATTGACGTCGTCGTGGCTGTGGCCCGGTGATTAGAAGGATCGAACTCGTACGCCGTGCGTGAGCCGTCGTCATTTTGCGAAACGGTGACGCGAACCGGCTGCGCATTCGGATCGAGCTGAGCCAGCGCGGAACTCGCGAAGACGACCAGCGCAAGCGCGCCAAGTCTGAGGAGAGACATGGCGCACTTTAGCGAGCGGAAAATGCGTCGCAAACTTTCCATTAATTCCGTTGACCCTTGGTACGGAAAGTGGTTAAAAGTGGGGCGAAGTGGAGCACAGTGGCGCGTGCATCCACCGGCGCATGGAAACCGACTCACAACCACAGACTTTCTACGCCGGCAACTTCCGCCATTCGATTGACGAGAAGAATCGCCTCACCATTCCCTCGCGCTGGCGCCGTGGCGAGGCCGAGGAATTCATCATTCTTCCCGAGCCGCGCGGCGAATATCTGCTCGTCATGTCGCCGGAGGCGTTCGCGAAAATGAATGCCGACGTGGAGAAGAATCCCACGATCTCGGCGCCGGAGCGTCGCGTTTTCTTGCGCCAGATCCATGCACGCTCGCAACACGGCGGGGCTGACAAACAAGGCCGGCTTGTCCTCCCCGAAGATGTCTGCAAGCAGCTTGGCTTGAAAGGCGAGGTTGCGCTCGTCGGCGGTCGCGGGCGTTTCGAAGTTTGGAATCTGCCGAAGTGGAAGCGGGCTCACGAAGAGGAGAACGCGACCTACCAGCACGTTGCCCATGCCATTGGTCTCTAAACCCCAGCTTCAGTTGAACGCACTGCTATTCGAGCGGCCGATCTGGTTCGCAACCGGTCCGCTCGAAATCGAAGAGGAGGCGCCAGTCATGGAGGACAACACTTATCATGAGCCTGTGCTCGGCCATGAAGTCGTCGAGCTGCTCGCGCCGCGCCCGGGCGCACTGGTCGTTGATGGCACTTGCGGCGGCGGCGGTCACACGGAGCTGATTCTGCAAACCGGCGCGGATGTGCTCGGGTTGGACCAGGATCCCGATGCGATCGCGTATGCGAGTGAGCGACTGGCGCAATTCGGCGGCCGCGTGACTTTGCGGCAAGCCAACTTTCGCCAGCTGCCGCAAGTTTTGGACTCGTTAGGCATCAGCACGATCGGCGGCGCCTTGATCGACATCGGCGTCTCTTCGCGACAACTCGAGAATGGCGAACGCGGCTTCAGCGTGATGCGCAACGGTCCACTGGACATGCGTATGGACCCGCGTCGTGAGCTCACCGCCGCGGACATCGTCAACAGCTATGATGAGGAGGAACTGACGCGCATCTTCCGCGATCTAGGCGAAGAACCGGCCGCGCGACGGATCGCGAGCCAGCTCGTGAAGCAGCGGAAGACGACGCCGTTTCGCGAAACGCTTCAGCTTGCCAAAGCGATCGAGAAGATTGTCTGGCGTCATGGCCGCAAGCATCCCGCGACGCAGGTTTTCCAAGCCTTGCGGATGGAAGTGAATGACGAGCTCGGTGCGCTCGAAGAAGGACTACTTGGCCTAACGAGTCGTCTCGAGCGCGGTGCGCGCCTTGCCGTGATCACCTTCCACTCGCTCGAAGATCGTATCGTGAAGAATTTCTTCCGCGATCGCAGCCGCGAATTCCTCGATCGCCCGGAATGGCCCGAACCGCGGCCGAATCCCGATTACCAACTGCGCCTCGTCACCTCGAAACCGGTCGAGCCATCGGAGATCGAGCAGCGCACCAACCCACGCTCGCGCAGCGCGAAATTACGCGTCGCTGAAAGGATCTAATGTTTACAATTGATGTCATACCTAAGTCCGTCCCACGCACGCTCCTGCCAGCGGGCACTTCGCGATCGACAGCTGCAAATTCGCCTTTGAGGCGGGGTTTCAAGTCACGCTTCGAGCTTCTTAACGCCTGCTGGAATTGTGTTCGGGTCGCAGGCGAACACAGCACGCGCGAAGGATGCGCGTCGCAGACGCTGGCAGCGCCCGGTGTTGAATCTCCGTTCGCAGCTCCACTCCAGGCAAATTCACACTCTTAAGATGCAACGCACGCGTCGCCAGCACATGAACACGATCGACGCCGCGTCGCTCGCGCGTTGGATCGTGATCACCGCGTTCGTCGCGGTGACAGGACTCATCTACGTCTATCTCACGGTGCAGTTAAACCGTCTCGGCGATCGCAAGAAAGCGCTTGAGACTGAGCTCGCGAGCCTGCGCGTGCAGAGCACCGATATGAGCTCGCAAATCGCGAACCTGACTTCGCGTCCTGCGCTCGAGCGTCGACTGAAGGAAGGCTACCTGAAGCTCGTTCCGATCACAGAGCGCTACGTCGTCCGCTTCAGCCCGATCCGAAGCGATGCGCGCGAAAGCGAAATTCAACCGGTCGCGAATCAGCGCAGATGAAGTGGAACAGTCGCTTTCGCTGCTCGCTCGTATGCGTCGCGTTCACCGGCTTGTTCAGCCTCTTTTCGTTTCGCCTGGTCTATCTGCAGATGATCAAGCACGACGAATACTCCGCCCAAGCGGCTGACAAGCACGTCGACAAACAATCGATCTACGCCGAGCGCGGCCGGATCAAAGATGCGAACGGCGAAGTGCTCGCGGACAATGTGTCGGTCGAAACAGTGGTGGCCGATTCGACGCGCATCAATGACCTACCTGCAGTCGTTAAGCTGCTCGCCGAGACGCTGCAGATTCCGCCTAACGAGTTAAACGATAAGCTCAAGAGCGATCGGCGTTACGTGGTGCTCGATCGCGAAGTCGCGATGCAAACGACACAGGCGATCCGCGAGAAGCTGAAGGCGCAGAAGCTGCGCGGCGTATATTTTGAGCGCGATTCGGTGCGCGTTTATCCGAACAACGCGATGCTCTGTCACGTCGTCGGGTTCACCGACTTCAATCACAAGGGCATCCAGGGCGTGGAATCGACCATGGAAGATTACCTCCACGGGCAGGACGGTTATCGCTTCATCGAACACGCGCGCGATGGCCGTGAGCTCGTTGCCTATCGCGGGCAGGAACGCGATCCGCGCGACGGCTACAACGTCAATCTCACGATCGACATGAGCCTGCAGAACATCGTCGAGAACGAGATCGACGCGGCCGTCGCGGAATATCGTCCGCAGAAGGCCACGATCATTTTGATGCGACCTGAAACCGGCGAGATCCTCGCGATGGCGAACCGTCCGAATTATGACCTAAACGAGCGCAGTGACGCGAAGCCGGAAGAGATGAAGAACCGCGCGATCATCGATATGATGGAGCCCGGCTCGACCTTCAAAATCGTCACCGCGGCCGCAGCGCTAAACGAAAAGAAGGTGAAGCCTGACACGTACATCTATTGCGAGAACGGCGTCTGGAATTATGGCGGCCGACCCCTGCACGACCACAAAGGCTACGGCGATCTCAGCGTGCAGGACATCCTGATTCACTCGAGCAACATCGGCGCGGCGAAACTCGCGCTCAGTGTCGGCGATCAGAAGTTCTACGAATACATCCGGCGCTTTGGTTTTGGCGAACGCACCGGCATCGAATTACCCGGAGAAATTTCCGGCGTGATTCGTCCGCCGACTTCGTGGAGCAAAATCTCCATCACGCGCATTCCAATGGGCCACGAAGTCGGCGTCACGCCGTTGCAGATGTGCACCGCGATGGCGACGATCGCGAATGGCGGC
>JBJMWV010000036.1:0-3786 GCA_045809985.1 Chthoniobacterales bacterium
ATTGGCTCGGGGATGTCGGCGGGTGTAAGATGGCGCGCGTTCAGGTTCTCGCGCACGACGACGCGTGGATCGTTCCGGATTTTCCAAGCGAGCTGGCCGTGCCCTACGTCGATCGCATAAACCTTCGCCGCGCCGCGCTGCAGGAGGCAATCGGTGAAACCGCCCGTTGATGCGCCGATGTCGAGGCACACTTGCCCGCTTGGATCGACGCGGAAATGGTCGAGCGCTCCTTCTAACTTGAGGCCGCCGCGGCCCACGAACCTCGGCGGAACTGCAAGCGAAAGCTCGGCGTCGGGCGCGACAAGTACAGAAGATTTGGTGAGAACTTGATCACCTGATCGAACCTCACCGGCCATCACCGCGCGCTTGGCCTGCTCGCGCGTCGCGCAGAGTCCGCGCTGAACAAGAAGCACATCGAGCCGCTCTTTCTTGGCCATCTAACTTGCCAGAAAGACGCTAATCTTCGGTTCCGCGTCAGCCGTAACAATTTCGATACACATTTGGTCTCGCACCACTTACGACGTACCATCTCGTTCGTATTGCCGCAGTAATTGATCGAGCGACTCCACATCTTCGGCCGACGCCCGCCGGCGCTGGTATTTGCGGAAAACGATGTCGCGAAGCGCGGTCAGATCCTCGAGCAGCGGCCGGGGATAATACGTCCACGAGTCTTCGTCCGTGAACTTTGCCTGGAATTTCCACTCGCCCCCGAACTTCGTCACGCGCACCTCGCGCTTCCGTCCCTCGGCGTCCTTTTCCTTCCATACGTGTTGACTGCGCATCGGCGCGGCAGCCTACATTAGAATCTTGAAAGACGCAGCCCGACTGGTGGCCTACTTCGTCGCGACTGTGCTCTTCGGCGCGCTGCTTGCGCCGCCGCTCTACTGGGGAGCCCAAGCGCTCATTGCGCACGGACATCTCGGATTTCTGGCGAAGTTTGGCTTCGAAAGCTTCTTTCACCGCGCACTGCTGATCGGCGCAATCGTCTTCTTCTGGCCGCTGCTCCGCTCGTTAGGCGTCCGCAGCTTTCGCGATCTCGGCTTGGAGAAGAATCCGAAGTGCGCGCGTGATGTCTTTGCTGGTTTCGGGATTGCTGCGGTCCCCCTGCTCTGCTTTGCAGCGGGATTGCTGGTGTTCGGCATCTATAGCTTTCGATCCGCGTCGGCCGGTGCAGTTGCGAGCCGATGGATCGCAGCCGCTGTCGTTCCATTTATCGAAGAGCCGCTTTTTCGTGGCCTCATTCTGGGCGTGCTGCTTCGCAGTTGCACGCCGCGAATCGCAACGCTGATCACCTCCGCGTTCTTCGCGATCATCCACTTCCTCAAACCGCCCGACGACACGAGTTCGATCGTCACCTGGACTTCCGGCTTCGCTTCCGTCGCGAACGCATTCGCGCAGTTTGCGGAGCCGCTGCTCGTTCTCGCCGGCTTCACCACGCTCTTCCTGCTCGCGTGGATTTTGGCCGATGCGCGAATTCGTACGCGTTCGCTCTGGCTACCCATCGGCCTGCACGCCGGTTGGATCTTCGCGGCGGCGACGTTCAGCAAACTGGCGCGCCGTCAGATGCTTCCCCTGCCGTGGCTCGGCAATAATCTCTTGATTGGGATTGCGCCGCTCTGCGTCGGGCTGCTTAGTTGGGCGCTCCTTCGCCTTTGGCTTCAGCATGTTAACCGCCGCCGCTAATCCATTCCGCGCGCTCGCTTCGCTTCTCTACCCGACGCTCTGCGCGGTTTGCCTCGAGCCGGTCGACGAGTGCGCCTACCTTTGCGCGGTCTGCAGAACGAAGGCGCCGCGCATCAAGCCGCCCTTCTGCGCGACGTGCTCGGAACCGTTTGAGGGCGACATCACCGGCACGTTTTCCTGCGCGAACTGCGCGCATCGCGAGCTGTACTTCGAATGCGCGGTCGCGGCTTTTCGCAGCCGCGGCATTGTGCGCAAGCTGGTGCACGAATTTAAGTATTCAAGCCAGCTTCATCTGCGTCGACCGATCGCTGAGTGGCTGAGCGAAACGCTGGACGATCCGCGCTTGCATGGCCGCCGGTTTGACATGGTCGTGCCCGTCCCGCTGCATCCCGCACGCAAACGCGAGCGAGGATTTAACCAGGCTGAAGCGCTGGCTGAACTCTTCTGCGCGCGCGCCGGTCTGCCGATGATGACCGCGCTCGAGCGCATCCGTTACACGACTACGCAGACGGCGTTCGACCGCGCGGAACGGATGGAGAATTTGCGCGATGCCTTCCGTTTACGTGCCAAGACGAACGTGCAAGGTTTGCGCATGCTCCTGATCGACGACGTGCTCACTACCGGTTCGACCTTGAGCGAATGTGCGCGTGTGCTCAAAGTGGCCGGCGCGATCTCGGTGCACGCAGCAACCGCCGCCCGCGCCTAACGAGTCATGGCGATCTTCAAACGACCTACGCTCAAGACGCAAAGCCGCAAACGGCGCGAGATGCCACAGGGCTTGTGGCAAAAGTGCCCTGGCTGCGAGGAAGTTGTCCACGAACTCGAGCTCACGCAAAACCAGCGCGTCTGCCCGCGTTGCGATTATCACTTTTTACAAAGCGCGCGCGAACGCATCGAGCAACTGCTCGACCCCGATAGCTTCGTCGAGATGGATGCGAACCTGCGTTCCGTCGACACGCTCGGTTTCGAAGGTCAGGCTTCCTACAAAGACCGGCTACGCAAATACCAGGACTCTACCGGATTGCCGGATGCTGCGATCAGTGGCCACGGGATGCTCGAAGGCTACAAGGTTTCGCTCGCGGTCATGGACTTCAATTTTCTCGGCGGCAGCATGGGCTCCGTCGTCGGCGAGCGCATTACGCGCACGATCGAATGGGCGACCGCGAATCGCTGCCCCGCGATTGTCATCTCCGCATCCGGCGGTGCGCGCATGTATGAAGGAATGCTTAGCCTGATGCAGATGGCCAAGACGAGCGGCGCGCTCGCGCGTCATGCCTGCGAGAATCTGCCCTTCATCTCCGTGCTCACGAACCCGACGCTCGCGGGCGTGATGGCGAGCTTCGCCTCGTTAGGCGACGTCATCATTGCAGAGCCAGGCAGCATGGTTGGCTTCGCCGGCCAGCGCGTGATACGCGAGACAACGCATCAGGTCCTGCCACCCGGCTTTCAAACCGCCGAGTTTCTCGAAGAACACGGACTGATCGATCGGATCGTTCATCGCAAAAAGATGCGCGCCGAGCTCGCGCAGTTGCTCAGTTACTTCTCCGCCACTGCGTGAACTACCGCGAGGCGCTCGCGTGGCTTTACGGCACGCAGCTTTTCGGCATCAAACTCGGGCTCGACAGCATCCGCAGCTTGATCGCCGAGCTGGATGTTCCTGCGCCGGAGCAACGCATCATTCACGTCGCCGGCACCAACGGCAAAGGCTCCGTCTGCGCGATGATAGACTCGATTCTGCGCGCAGCGGGCTATTGCAGCGGCCTCTTCACGTCCCCTCACCTCGTGACCTTTCGCGAGCGCATTCAGGTCAACGGCGAGATGATTTCACAGGACGAAGTAGCCGCTGGCCTAACGACTATCCGCGAACTGATCCGCGATTGGGATCCGCACCCGACGTTCTTCGAAATCGTCACTGCTCTGGCCCTGCAACATTTCAAACGATCCGCCTGCGAGATCATCGTGCTCGAAACAGGAATGGGCGGCCGTCTCGATGCGACCAACGTCGTGACGCCGGTGGTCTCCGTTATCACTCGGATCGACTACGACCATCAGAAATGGCTGGGCGAGACGCTTACCAAGATCGCGAGCGAAAAGGCCGGGATC
>JBJMWV010000037.1:0-3137 GCA_045809985.1 Chthoniobacterales bacterium
AGGAGATGCGTCGATGATTCCATCTGCGCCGCTACGTAAACAACCGCCGGAAGCGCAGGCCGCTTCGCCTCCCCTTCGAAGATTTCGTGATTCGTGACGCCGTTCTGCAGACAAACGATGCGCGCGTTGGCTGCGAGATGCGGTGCTAGCTCCCGTGCCGCCGCCGCCGTGTCGTACGACTTCACACAAAGCAGGATTAAATCCGCCTCGCGCGCAGCTTCGGCCCGATCGGTCGCGCGGACCCGCACGTCTTCCGATTTGCCGCCCGATTCGAAACGCAACCCATCGCGGTTCAGCGCGCTTGCATGATCCGCGCGCGCGAGAAACGTGACGTCATTCCCGCCGCGCTGCAGTTGCACGCCAAAGTAGCAGCCGACCGCGCCTGCGCCGACCACGAGAACTCGAGCCATCGCGCTAACTTGCCATTTCGATGCAGCAATCGAAAATCAGCAATCACCAATTCTTCTTACCCCGTGGTGTAACGGTAACACAGCGCCCTTTGGAGGCGTTATTCATGGTTCGAATCCATGCGGGGTAGCCCCTCATGCACTCAATCGAAGCGCTCTTCACGCCCGCTGAATTTTCGTTGCTCCCGCAGCGCGATCTCTCCCGCACGGTCTGCGTCGTTTTCGATGTCTTGCGCGCGACCAGCGCGATCATCACGGCGCTCGCTAGCGGCGCGGCCGGTGTGATTCCGGTCAGCGAGATTTCCGAAGCACTCGCTGTTCGCGCCGGTAATCCAGACGTGCTGCTCGCGGGCGAACGCGACGGACTTCGAATCACTGATGACTTCGCGTTCGGCAACTCACCGCGAGAGTTCATGCCTGAGCGCGTGCGTGGAAAGACAATCGTTACGACGACAACCAACGGAACGCGTGCGCTGCGTTCGTGTGCGCATGCGCAGGTTGTGCTCGTCGGTTCATTTCTGAATCTCAGCGCCACGGTTACGCATCTGCGCACCATCAAGACTGACTCACTGCTGCTTGTCTGCGGCGGAACATTCGAGCATGCGGCCTATGAAGATGTGCTTTGCGCTGGGGCGGTTGCGGATCGTTTCGATTTACCTGGAGACGACGCGGCGCTGCTTGCCCGCAACGCCTACCGGAGCGTGGCGAACAACTTGTTAGGCGCACTAGATGAAGCCGAGAACGGTAGGCGCCTCCGTGCGCGCCCGGAGCTTGCAGACGACGTGCCCTTTTGCGCGAGCGTCGATCGCTTTGACATCGCCGCGGCGTTGGATCACGACGGTGTGATTCGAAAACTGCTTTGATCTGCAGCTTACCTCTGCTGAGGTTGCGCGATGCATCTTCGTGCTTTCGCCCTGCTCGTCTGCTCCGCATCCATCAGCTTCGCGGCTGATCCCACTCCCGCTCCGAATCGCGGCTTCGATCAGAAGCTGTTCAGTGGAATGAAATGGCGACAGGTCGGGCCGTTCCGCGGTGGACGGGCGTCGTCGATCGAAGGCGTGCCGGGTGAACCGAATACTTACTACTTCGGTGCCGCCTCGGGTGGTGTTTGGAAGACGACTGACGGCGGCGCGAACTGGCTGCCGGTCTTCGACAAGGAATCGGTCGCATCGATCGGCTCGATCGCGGTCGCACCTTCGGATCACAACATCGTTTACGTCGGCACTGGTGAACCGAACATGCGCGGCAACGTCACCTGGGGCGGCGGCATCTTTAAGTCGTTAGACGCAGGTAAGACGTGGAAGAGCATCGGCCTGAAAGACTCGCGGCAGATTGGCGCGGTTGTGGTTGATCCGAAGAACCCAGACATCGCACTGGTCGCCGCATTTGGTCATGCGTTTGGGCCGAATCAGGAGCGCGGCGTTTTCCGCACCGCAGATGGCGGAAAGACTTGGACGAAGACTTTGTTCAAGGACGAGAACACGGGCGCGATCGATCTCGCGATGGATCCGCACAATCCGAACGTCGTCTTCGCGGCGTTGTGGCAGGCGCGCCGGCAGCCATGGAATTTCGCGAGCGGCGGAGCGGGCAGCGGTTTGTATCGATCAGACGACGGCGGCGTGACGTGGAAGCAGCTGCACGGGAATGGACTGCCGGATGAGATGCTTGGCCGCATTGGCCTCACAGTTTCCGGCGCGGATTCAAACCGCGTCTACGCGATCATCGAAGCCAAAGAAAAAGGCGGCATCTACAAGTCGGAAGACGGCGGCGAAAAATGGACGCGCGTGAATGACGACGGCCGCTTCCGTCAGCGCGCCTGGTATTTCAGCAAGATCTACGCGGACCCGAAATCGCCGGACACCGTTTACGTGCTCAACACCGGCGCGTTCAAATCAGTCGATGGCGGCAAGACGTTCAATCTCCTCCCCGCGCGGCACGGCGATCATCACGGGCTCTGGATTGATCCGGAAAATCCGCAACGCATCGGCAACGCGAGCGACGGCGGCGCGATCGTCTCGTTAGACGGCGGCAAGAGCTGGACGAGCAACGGCAACCAGCCGACTGCGCAGTTCTATCACGTCGCGGTCGACAACGCGTTTCCGTATCACATCTACGGCGCGCAGCAGGACAACTCGAACGTGCGCATCGCGAGCCGCACCGATAGCGGCATCATCGAGCAGCGCGATTGGTCGCATGCCGGCGGCGGGGAGTGCGGCTTCGTCATTCCCGATCCGCGCGACGCGAACATCATCTACTCGAACAACGAAGGCTTCCTCACGCGTTACGACAAGGCGCGCGAGCAATACCAGGATCTCAGTGTCCTCCCGCTCGATAACGCGGGACATGGCGCGTCCGATAACATCCATCGCTTTCAATGGGTCTCGCCGTTGTTCCTGTCACCACACGATCCTGACACGATCTACACCGCGGGTGAGGCCGTCTTTAAATCGAACGATCAGGGCCGCACCTGGAAACAGATCAGCGCTGATCTGACGCGCAACGACAAGTCGAAGCAGCAGCCCAGCGGCGGTCCGATTCAGCTCGATATCACTTCGGTCGAGTACTACGACACGGTCTTCGCGCTCGCGGAATCGCCGAAGCAGAAAGGGATGATTTGGGCCGGCACGGACGATGGCCTCATTCAGCTGACAACGGATGACGGCGCGCATTGGGCGAACGTCACGCCGAAGATGCCGGAGTGGAGCTGCGTCGATTTGATCGAGCCGTCGC
>JBJMWV010000038.1:0-1778 GCA_045809985.1 Chthoniobacterales bacterium
ATCCAGGCTTCTGCGAAGTGGCGCTGGGGTTCGGACGATCTGGCGGGTAAGACGATCTTGATTCAAGGCTGCGGCAACGTTGGTCACTACCTGGCGCAAGAACTTAGCGCGGCGGGCGCGAAGTTGATCGTGAGTGACATCGATGCGGAGCGGGTGAAGCGGGTCGTGAACGATTGTGGCGCGAAGGCGGTGAAGCCCGACGAAATAGTTAGCCAGCAGGCGGACATCTTCGCGCCCTGCGCGCTGGGCGCGATTATCAACGACAAGACCATTCCACAACTCAAAGTCGAGGTTGTGGCCGGCGCGGCGAACAATCAGCTGCTCGAAGAACGCCATGGCGATGAGCTCGAGCAGCGGGGGATACTTTACGCGCCTGATTACGTCGCCAATGCCGGTGGCGTGATCAACGTCTACAGTGAGCTCGCGAACTGGGACGCGCAACGCTCGCTGCGCAAGGCAGACGAGATCTATGACACTCTCCTCGGCGTATTCGAAATTGCGAAGACCGACAAGATTCCAACCTACGCGGCCGCCGATCGCCTCGCGGAGCGGCGCGTGAAGGCAGTGAGCTCGCTCGTGCGGACGTGGCCGCAATGGCCTAACAAGTAGTAGCTAGCGCAACTTACTCGGCCGCTCGGGCGAACCTTCGAGGTAGTGCGCGCACCGGCGATGCGGGTGAGCAGTCCGTGCATAGCCCCATCCGAATCCTAATGCACCGACTCCGGCGCCAATCGTGATTACGCAAACCCACTTTGCGGTCCTCGCGAGATTCGCCTTTTCGCCAGTGCGCGTCACCAGAATCTACTTCGCACCGTGTTATGAAACAGTGCATCGGCTGCGCAGCCGTTTCTGTCGTAGGCGCTGCGCCTACTCTGCCTGAGGGGCGGCGGGGTACTGTTCCGTTTCGACGTAGCGTACGGCTTCGCGAATCATCTCTGCGCTGGTGGCGAACTTCAGCTTTTCTTTGATATGATCGCGATGCACCGAGATCGTCTTGGGGCTGAGATTGAGCTGCGCGCCAATCTCTTTCGCCGTCTTGCCTTCGCCGAAATGGCGGAAGACTTCGAGCTCGCGGTCGCTCAATCTCTCCAGCGCCGAGATGCTGCCGCGCGTCCGCGATCCGACGAATGCTTCCAGCGCGCGAGCCGCGAGCCGGCTGCTGAGATAACGTTCGCCGGAAAGGACGCATCGGATCGCGGCGAGAAAGGCCGGACCGTCGGCGTCTTTCATTATGTAACCTCGCGCACCTGCTCGGAGCGCACGTTCGCCATAGACGGTCTCGTCGTGCATCGAGCACACGAGAATCGGCAGCTCCGGTCGAAGCGCGAGGAGGTCCTTGACCAGGTCGAGCCCGCCGCGGCTCGGCAGCGTCAGATCGCTGATCACGAGGTCCGGCTGGCTGCGTTCCATCGCGCTGATCGCCTCGGGCGCTGTCGTTGCCGTTGCGCAAACGGCGAGATCAGACTCTGCGTCGATCATCATCTGGTAGCCGTGGAGGACGGACCGGTGATCATCCACGAGAAGAATCCGCGCCTTTGCCGATGTCTTGTGCGCCCTCATGCCGGAACCTTCACGCAAGCGCGAACACGTGTGCCGCCCGCCGGCGCGGCGCCGATTTGCAACGACGCATCCACGAGCCGCGCGCGGTACTGCATGACGCGAAGGCCGATGCCATCGTGCGACTGCGCCGCGTCGTCGAAGCCTTCGCCGTCATCTTCAACTTCGAGGGTGACCGAGCCATCATTACGCTCCAGGCCAATTCGGATTTCGGAGGCCGC
>JBJMWV010000039.1:0-2561 GCA_045809985.1 Chthoniobacterales bacterium
CGTGCCGGGAATCGCCGCGGCGAAGAAGCTCCATTGCACTTTGCGCGCGCATGCGGAAGGGAATGCGAACGACGGCGAAGCCTTCTCCACGCAAATGGTTTCGCCTTCGACCGGTCGGCCAGTCGTCATCGAAAAGGTCCCGACGATCTCGGAGCATGATGTCGTCGCGTTCAAACCATATCCGGCGCGCAACGGCACCTTCGGAGTGATCTTCCTCCTCGACGACCATGGCAAGCTCGCGCTCGACACCTTGAGCATCGAACACCGCGGCAGGTTTCTTTACATCTTCGTCAATGGGCGACCGACCGCCGAATTGCAGATCGATCGGCGCGTCTCGGACGGCAAGCTCTACGTCGCGTCCGGCCTAACGAGTGCAGACATCGAACTGATGAAGAAGGATTGGCCGATCATCGGTGCGAAGAAGAAGTGATGCGGCAGATCGCGATCTCCGTGCTTGCGCTGGTTGCTGGTTGGGTCGCGTCAGCGGGAGCGCAGGAAAAATCGAGCGCGTTAAACCTGTCGCTCCCGACCGAAAACGACGCGCTTTTTCACGGCGGCGGCGCAGCGTTCTACCAGTACATCATCCGCGATTTCAAAGGCGTGAAGTCGATGCCGTGGGAAGGCGGGCAGTACGGATTTGTGCGGAACCCGATTGAGGCTCCCGGCGATCTCGTCTACACGCGCTTTCACGAAGGCATCGACATCAAGCCACTGCGCCGCGACGCGAATGGCGAACCGACCGATCCGGTGCGCGCGATTGCCGATGGCACGATAGCCTACGTGAATCTGACGCCCGGTTACTCGAACTACGGCAGGTATGTCGTGGTCGAGCATCGCTGGGATGGCGCGAGCTACTACAGTCTCTACGGCCACCTCGCGTCAGCCCTCGTGCAGGCCGGTGCGAAGGTGAATCGCGGCGACCAACTGGGCGTCATGGGTCACACCGGTGAGGGCATCGATCGCGAGCGCGCGCATGTGCATCTCGAATTGAATCTGCTCTTGGGGCGCCGCTTCGAGTCGTGGTACGACACGTTTTACAAGAGCGAACCGAACCGGCATGGAATCTACAGCGGGATCAATCTCGCCGGCCTTGATATCGCGCGTTTGTTTCTCGCTTTGCGGCGCACGCCAGGCCTGACGATTCCGGATTTTCTCAGTGGCGAGGAGACCTTCTACAAGGTGACGCTGCCGGCTTCGCCGAACTTCGATCTAATCCAGCGTTATCCGTGGCTACTGCGGCGCGGCGCGCCGGAATCGCGGCCGCCATCATGGGAGATCTCCTTCAATCGCGCCGGCGTTCCGCTGCTTGTGGAAGCGAAGCATACCGCGGTGAATGGGCCTATTCTGTCGTTCGTGAAGAAACGCGCGGGCGATTACTCCGATGTGACGCGGGGGATCGTCGGCGGTTCAGGCGAGCATCCGCGCCTGACCGAGAATGGCGAACGCCTGATGCGCCTTCTGATTTGGCCTGATTAGCGAACGAGACCTGCTTCTCGATTGTCTCACGATGAGCATGATGACGCGGCGCAGATTCCTCTCGCTCGCCGGGCTCGCACTGCCGGCGACGCTCGCCGCGGATGTGTGCACCGAGGCGACGTCGCTACGCATCAGCCAGCTGAAGTTGAATCCGGACGGCAAGCTGCGCTTCGTCCACTTCACCGATTTTCATTACAAAGGCGACGACACTTACGCGCAGGAAGTTGTGCGTCGGATTAATGACCTCTCACCGGACTTCGTCGCTTTCACCGGTGATCTGGTCGAGGACAGACGCTTCGCACTCGTCGCGCTCGACTACATCCGCGCGATCAAAGCGCCGGTTTACGGCTCACCTGGAAATCACGACTATAATTCGCGCGTCGCCTTCAGCGATTTCGCGCGAGTGTTTGGCGAGACTGGCGGCGAATGGTTGGTCGATCGCAGCGCACTTTTGCCGAACCACGATCTTGAGATTGTCGGAATGGCGCTAGGCGGTATCCATGCTATTCGGCCGCCGCGTGCCGGAAGGCGATTACTCCTCAATCACTATCCAGCGCTCTGCGATGCGATTACCGGACATCGCTTCGACCTCATGCTCGCAGGGCATTCGCACGGCGGCCAGGTGCGGTTGCCGTTTTACGGTGCGCCCGTTTTGCCGTGGGGCGTCGGCCGCTATGATCTCGGTTACTTCGAGACTAAGGCCGGACCGCTCTATGTGAATGCGGGAATCGGCACCTATTACTTTCCGTTCCGCTTCAACTGCCGGCCTGAGCTGACGTTGATCACGCTCTAGCCTAACAAGAGGTCGGCACGCGCTGCGCGAGTGCGACGGCATGCGGAATCGCACCAATGACGAAGCCGAGGCACTCGACCGCGCCGCTCGGCTTCCCAGGCAACGCGATCACTAACGACTGATCGACCACCGCGGCGAGGCTACGCGAGAGGATCGCGTTCGGTGTGATTTTCAACGACTCCATCCGCATCGCTTCACCGAAGCCGGGCACCTCCACGCGCATGATTGCGCGGATCGCCTCCGGCGTGACGTCGCGCGCTGCGATGCCGGTGCCGCCAGTCGTCAGGATCAA
>JBJMWV010000040.1:0-10956 GCA_045809985.1 Chthoniobacterales bacterium
AGTTGCTGCTTCGGGACTGAGATGTGAATGCTGACTTGCGCCTTTTTTGTCACCGTGCCGAGAACAAGTAACACACTCGCACCGCGACCAAGATCAGCATTTTGTGCAAAGGCTTTCGGTTTGGTGCCTCTGCTGGCGGCGTTTCTTCTCGTTAGCTGTATCAGCAATGATCCAGGCGGAACGACGCCGCAGGAGTTGGGGCAGGCTCTCGCTGCGCTTTCGCCGACGATCGATCGCGGGGAAGCTGATCGTGTGGCAGAGCGCATCTACACCACCGCGGCGCGGCTGAGACGGGAATATGGCGTCACTAGCTCAGCTGGGTGGCATAACTTCCTCATCCAAAGCGGCGCACGCAAGAAAGGCTACTGCTTCCACTACGCCGAGGACATCCTTGCGTCACTGCGTCCCCTGCACATCAAGACGCTGGATGTTCGCTGGGCGACCGCTGATCCGGGGACCGATACGGAAAGCAATTGCCTTATCTTCACCGCAACGGGCGAGCCGCTCGAAACCGGGATCCTGATCGACGCGTGGCGAGAAGGCGGTCGCGTTTTCTGGAAACGCGCGAATGCAGACCGCGATTACAAATGGCATGAAGACAACTCGGCCTACGCCCGCGCGCGTATGGCGGAGTTTCACGTACCGTGATTTGCGGCGCTTTTCATCGCGACATGCGCGGGTAGAGTTCCGCCGCTCCGTGGGAAAAACTTACAACATCGCGATCATCGGCGGGACGGGTGCGGTCGGTCGTGAGCTGCTCGACGTCCTCTCGCGCCGTGGCTTCCCTGTTCGAGAGATTCGCCTGCTTGCCTCCGCGAATTCGGCTGGAAAAACCATCACGTTCGGCGAAGACACGATTGCTGTCGCAGAACTGCGGGCAGATTCATTCGTCGGGATCGACATCGCCTTCTTCAGCGCAGGCGGAGACATCTCGCGGAAGTTTGTCCCGATCGCGCGCGATGCCGGTGCGGTGGTGATCGACAACTCCTCCGCGTTTCGCATGGAGCCGGACGTGCCGCTCGTCATCCCGGAGATCAATGGCGCCGATGTGCGTCAGCATCGCGGCGTGATCGCGAATCCAAACTGCACGACGGCAGTAACGTTGATGGCGTTGTATCCGCTGCACCTGGCGTTCGGCGTGCGGCGCATTTTCGCTTCGAGCTATCAGGCAGTCTCCGGCACCGGCGCCCGAGCGATTGTTGAGCTCGAAGAACAAGTCACGGCACCCGACGCGCAGCCGCAGGTCTACCCGCATCGGATTGCGTTCAACGTCTTGCCCCACGTCGATTCCTTCCTCTCCACTGGCTACACGAAGGAAGAAATGAAGATGCAGAACGAAGGCCGGCGCATCATGCACCTGCCGGATTTCCGCGCCTCAGTCACGTGTGTTCGCGTGCCGGTTTATCGCGCGCATTCGGTCGCGGTCAGCGCGGAATTCGAGCGACCGGTCTCAGTCGAAGAAGCGCACGAGGTGCTCGCGAAAGCTCCCGGCTTGGACCTGTTAGACCAACCGCAGCGTAACCTTTACCCGATGCCGCTCGACGCCGCGGGCAAAGACAATTGCCAGGTCGGCCGCGTCCGAATGGATTGCGCGCTCGATAACGGACTCGCCTTCTGGGTCTCGGGCGATCAGCTCCTCAAAGGCGCCGCGCTCAACGCAGTGCAGATCGCGGAGCTGCTGTAGAACACCTGACCCGCTCCGGCGGCTAGTGCTCTTCGCCTTTCTTGTTGTTCTTCGCCGCTTTCGGCGCCTTGCCACCACCTTTTCCGCCGGGCTGCTTCACGGTCTGCGGCGCCTGCTGCAATTGGGCTTGTCGCGCAGCGTGCTTTGGCGCGCCTTGCTGCTGAACCTTCGGGACCTGCGTGTGCGGCGCTTGTGCATCAGCGTGATGCTGCGCCGCCTTCGCCTGATTGGTCTTCGCGCGTTCAACTGCTGCCGCGTGATTCGCCACGCCCACAGGTGAGGCGTTGTTCATGCCGGGATTCGTCACCCGCGGACCTTTAGCTTTCGAGTGTTTGCCGGTTGCGGCTGAAGCCGCCGCAGCCGTGTTATTGGTTTGCGGCTGATTCGGCGATGTAAGATCCGGCTGAGTTTTCGGATTCTTCCCCGGTTTCTCGTACTTCAGCGATGAAGGCCGGTTGTCCTCAGCGGCCGGAGCTGCGGGAGTCGCGAGTGCATTTGCAGGTGCCGCTTCCTTTTTGTTCTTTCCACGGCCGTGATTCGAGTGATCGGTTGAAGTTCCAGCACTCGTTAGTGCAGCAGGATTCGTCGGCTGGATCTGCGGCGGCGGGATCGATTTCCGATTTTCCTTTTTGAACTTCTGCTGCAGTTGCGTCTTCGCCTGCGGATCGGAGATCCCGCTCCACCCAGTTTCGACGTTCGGCTTGTCGAGCTTCGCTTTCACCGCGCTCGGCGCCAGATCCTTTGTTCCACGCGCGATTTTCTGCGGCGCGGCAACCAGCAGTCGATCGCCTTCGACTTTGGTCAGCGCACCTGATTGCAAGGCGGTGCGCGGATCAATATTGCTTTGCCGCTCGAGCCTCAGCTTCTGAATCGGTCGCGTCGAATACGCGCTCAGCGTTTGGTAATCCGGACCGTAATTGTAAACCGCACCATTCCGGTAGGCGATGTTCGTCACGTTCACGGTTTGGCCGATGTAACCGAGATTCTGGTCGGCCGCGTAGATGCGTTCGCGCAGGATCGGCTCACCGATGTAGCGGATGTCGACGAAGTTGTAGAACGCCGGCCCGATATCGTAGTCCACGTCGACGTAGCCAGTGATCGGCCTGCCTTCGTAGATCGGCTCCCGATAACCATGACGCCGAGGCGGCAGTGGCGCCCAGCCAACGTAATCGCCGCCCGTTCTCCACGAAACCCACGCGGGTCCCCATTCGGTTCCAGGAACCCAGACCCAGCCATAATCCGCGAGTCGCGCCCAGCGCCCATAGTGGTACGTGGCCCAGCCGAAATCCTCATACGACACCCAGGTCCAGCCGACATCGGTGTAAGCCCAATAGCCATCGGTGTAGGGGCGCCAGTTCGCGTCGTTCGCCGCGACGCCGGGCTGCCAGCAATAGCCGTAGTCGCCCGCCTGGATCCAGTTGCCGTTATCGAGATTGTTGTAGAAGAAATCGATCGACACATCAGCGGCCTGCGCGTGGCGAGCAGCCGGCGCGAGAAAGACAAGAAGCGCGAGAGCAAAGAACAGTCGTTTCATAGGTTCCCCCGGTGAATGAAATTAGACCACTCCCACGTGGTCCTTATTCGATTCGAAACCGCGCACGCGCGCGCGTGCGTCGCACTCGTTAGGCTAGCGCGCGCGCAGGACCACGAATGAACGCGTGCGATGCCGGCAGACCGACAGGACATGTGTTCCATTCGGATCGAGCTGGCTCGTCACCTTGCGATACTCAGCCACGGTAGTGACCGGCTGCTGGTTCACTTCCTCGATCACGTCGCCTTTGCGCAACTCGCCGGAAGAATCGTCAACGTTTGTGACGACCACGCCCTTCACCGCAGGTGGCAAATCAAGCTGACGCTGAAGCTCTGACGTCAACTCGCCAACCTGCACACCGGCGAGCGGTGCTTCGTCCTGCAAATCCTGATCGTTATCATCCGGAGTCTGCGGAGCCTGCGGATTCTGCGGCGCAGGCTGAACCTGCGGCTGATTCGGCTGACCGTTCTGGCGCGGATTCGCGCGGGCGGTCAGGTAATCGACTGGCTGTTCCTTGATCTCTGCAGCGACCGTCATCGGCTTCCCGTTTCGAACAAGTTCGACATCCACTTTCTTATTCACCTCCACCTGCCCCACGACGGTGCGCAGTTCCTCAAAGCTCTTCACGTCGCGGCCGTCGAACTTCCGGATGATGTCGCCCGGCTGAATCTTCGCCTCCGCCGCGGGCGAGTTCGGGACGACATCCTCGACCAACACGCCGTTTTCGTTCTGGTCAGGCTGCGGGCCTTGCAAAGGATTGCGCGTCTGAATGCCGAGATAACCGCGAATGATTCGCCCGTTCTTGAGCAAACTTTCGAGCGCGGTCTTCACTGAGTTCGACGGGATGGCGAAGCCGATGCCGGACGACGTGCCGCTCCGCGAGATGATCGCGGTGTTAATCCCGACGATCTCACCCTGGAGATTGATCAATGGACCGCCGCTGTTGCCTGGATTGATCGCCGCGTTTGTCTGCAACAAATCACCGAAACCATCGACCCGATTCGGTCGGCCTTTCGAACTGATGATGCCGTCGGTGACGGTCTCTTCGAACCCAAACGGATTACCAATCGCGAGCACAAAATCCCCCGCCTGCACCGCGTCCGAGTCGCCAAACTTCAGCGGCTTCACGTTAGGCTCGTCAATCTTCAGCACGGCGAGATCGACGAGCGAATCCGCGCCGACGAGCCGCGCCTTCTTCGTCCGCCCATCACTCAACTGCACTTCGATTTCGTCGACCTGATCGACCACATGGTTGTTCGTGATGATGTGGCCTTCGCTCGATACGATAACGCCCGAGCCTAACGAGTTCTGGACCATCGCCTGCTCGTTCGGATTCCGGAACTGGCGCGAGTTCCGATAGAAAAACTCGAACGGATCCATGCCGTTACGGCGCATCGGCATCTTCTTCGATGTCTTGATGCTGACGACGGAGGGAATGACGCTGCTCACCAGCACGCGGCGTTCGCGCTGCATCGCCTGCAACGAGCCGACCTGCGCCGCGTCCACAGTTGGCGCGGAGGCGAGTGTGTATTTTTCCGGCGTTGCGTGAGCGGCGAGACCGAGCCCGCCATGCTTCAGGCGATAGTCGTAAAGCGCAGAAATCCCGGCGCTCAGAAGCCCGACAAACAGGAGAAATTTCAGAAGGTTTTTCATCAGCTCACGTTCGAAAAGCTACGTCCGTCTTGTTCGACAACCAACTTGCGAAAACGTTGATTCTCTGGCGCTTCGAGGAACGGGTCCCATTCGATGATCGCATTTGCCGCGGCCCGCGCTCGCAACATTAGCTGCATGTCGGTCTTCAAATTGCCGAGTTGAAGTGCGGGCAAACCGCTCTGCGCGGTGCCGAGTAAATCGCCTGGTCCACGTTGTTCCCAATCCGCCTCCGCGACTTCGAAACCGTCGCGCGTTTTCTCGAGCACGGACAACTTCGCGATCGTCTCCGCCGCGGTCTCATCGCTCAGCAGAACACAATACGACTTGTGCTCGCCGCGTCCGATCCGGCCCCGCAGTTGATGCAACTGCGCGAGCCCGAATCGCTCCGCATTCTCAATCAGCATGACCGTTGCGTTCGGCACATCAACGCCAACTTCAATCACCGTCGTGCTGATGAGCACGTTCGTTTCGCCGCGCCGGAATCGCTCCATGATCGCCTGCTTCTCCGGCGCCGGAATGCGGCCGTGCAAGAGATCGCAACGAAACGGCCGCAGTCGTTCCCTCCATCGCTCGAACTCCGCCGCCGCGGCTTTCACATCGAGTTTGTCGCTCTCTTCGATCAGCGGATAGATGACGTAGGCCTGCCGGCCAGCTTCAAGTTCCTTGCGCAGAAACGTCAGCACTTCACCGAGCTTCGAACTCTCGCGCACTGCAGTGATGATCTTGCCGCGGTTCGAAGGCATCTCATCAATCGTGGAGACATCGAGATCGCCATACAGCGTCATCGTCAGCGTCCGCGGAATCGGCGTCGCGGTCATGACGAGGACATCGGGCGCGGGTTCACGACTCGTTAGCCGCGCCCGCTGCGAGACACCGAACTTGTGCTGCTCATCGATCACGACGAGCCCGAGCTTCTCAAATTCGACGGAGTCATAAAGCAATGCGTGCGTGCCGATGATGATGTCCGCGCGCTCGGCGCCGTCGAGCAACGGAAGGAAGCTCTTCTCTTGTCGTGCGCCCGTGCGCAACGACATCTTCAGGCCGAGCGGTTCGAGCCATCGGCGAAGCACTCCGTAATGTTGCTCCGCGAGAATTTGCGTTGGCGCCATGAGTGCGGCTTGCGAGCCGGACTCGACCGCTTGCAAGATCGCGCCGATCGCGACCACTGTTTTGCCTGACCCCACATCGCCTTGCAGCAAACGGTTCATCGGCTTGTTCGACGCGAGATCGCGACGGATCTCTTCGAGGACGCGCTTCTGTGCAGTCGTTAGGCCAAACGGAAGCGCGCTAACGAAGCGATCGAGCAATTCGCCACTCGCGGCGTGCGGCACGCCGGCGCGCGTTGATGTCGCCACGCGCCGCGATGCAATCGCCATCTGCATCGCGAAAAATTCCGAGACGACGAGATGCTGACGCGCTTCGGCGAGTGCTTCCATGCTCTCAGGAAAATGAATCTGCTGCAGCGCGCGTCGACGCTCGCCTACGCGCACGTTCTTGGGCAGGAGCGTTTCGACGTCGTCTTCGTCGAGATGCTCGAGCGCGTGATAGACGAGGCCACGGAAAACTCGCTGCGGCAGACCTTCAGTCGCGGGATAAACCGGTGTGATCCGATCGAAATGGATCGAGCGTTCTTCGTCCGGCTCGATGACCTCGAACTCCGGATGCTCCATGCACATCCGCTGTCCGCGCAGTCGCGGCTTGCCAAACACAACGAGTCGCTGACCGGTCGCGATCATCTTCTGCACGTAGTGCAGATTGAACCAGCGCAGCACGAGCGGCTGGCTAAGCGCGTTCGCCTCGTCCTCCTGCAAGGTCGCTTCGAAGATCTTCTTCCATCCTCCGAAACGCCGCAGCGAGGTCTTCGTCACTTCGCCAGAAATGCAGACCGGCGTTTCGCTTTCCTCGCGCGGAAACCTTGCGAATTGCGTCCGGTCTTCGTGCCTGCGCGGGAAATGCGTAAGCAAATTCTCCACCGTCTCGATGCCGAGCCGGCGCAAAGGAGTGAGCCGCGGGCGCGGCACCCATTCACATTCTTCGAGTGGCTGCGAAAGCTGCATTCGTTAGGCGGGCTGCGCCGCGCGCACCGCTTCGATGTGCACCTGCAGGCGTTTCTCGCCTTCGTAGATGTCGGAGTGAATCTGAAAGGCCACGTCCCACGGTGGCTCGGGCAACGTCACGCTCGCGCCATCGAAGAAGATGGCGCGGGTGTAGTAATTCCGCTGACGCAGGCGCAGCAGCAGATGCTTGTCTTTCAAAACTTGGGGCGTGATCGCAGGTTCAACTTCGCGCGCGAAAAACATCGGCTGCGGATTTCCGGCGCCGAACGGCTGGAGCACGTCATGCCACTCGAGCAGATCGCTGTTCAAGTCTGAGAAGCGCAATTCATTATCGAGATGCAGCCGCGGCAGCAACGCTTCGTCTGACAAAAACTCGCGAGCCGCATTACGAAACGCCACAGTGAAATTGGCGAGGTTCTCTTCACGAATCGTCAGGCCAGCGGCCATTTCGTGCCCGCCAAATTTCTCGAGCCACCTCTCACATCGGCCAAGCGCCTCGACTAACGAGAGCCCTTCGATCGAGCGTCCGCTTCCCTTCCCCAAGCCGTCGGCATCGAACCCAATCACAATTGTTGGGCGATGATGTTTACGCGCGATTCGTGAGGCGACAATTCCGAGAACACCGGGATGCCAATCACGCGCGCCGACAACGATTGCCGCATCGCGCACTGGATCGAACTCGTTCGCCAACTTCTCTTCCGCCGCGGCGAAGATCTCCTTCTCAACGGCCTGACGTTCGCGGTTCTGCACGTCGAGGAGTCCAGCCAACTCGGCCGCTTCGGCATCATCGCGCGTCAGCAACAGGCGCAGCGCCTTTGCAGCAGTGGCAAGCCGACCGGCCGCATTCAGTCGCGGCCCCAGGCGAAACCCGATGTCGTGCGAAGAAGGAATCGACGTGACACCGGCAACCTCCAGCAGCTTGCGAACGCCTGGGCGGCTGGACCAAGCGATCTGACGCGTGCCGTGATGCACCAAGACGCGATTCTCCAGCTCCAGCGGCACGATGTCGGCGACCGTGCCGAGTGCGACGAGGTCGAGATGCGCGCGCAGGTCAAATCCTTCGACCGGGCGCGTCTTGAGCAGTGCGTGACAGAGTTTGAAGACGACGCCGACGCTGCAGAGATAGCGGAACAGACAATCATCCACCGTCTTCGGATTAACGACGGCGACGCAATCCGGCAGCGCAGACTTTGGCTCGTGATGGTCGAAGACAATTACCTCAGTTCCGCGGCCACAAAGGTTTGCGATCTCCGCGACGGACGATGTCCCGCAATCCACCGCGATGAGGAGCTGTGGTTGATGCTGTTGCCAACAGCGCTCGATGCTTTCCGCGTTGAGCCCGTAGCCTTCTTCGATGCGCAATGGCAGGAACAATTGCGGCGACGCGCCATATGCGCACAGGATCTCATTCAGGAGCGCGAGCGACGTCACTCCGTCCACATCGTAATCGCCGAAGAGAACGATTCGCTCGCGCGCATCGATCCCGCGCAGAATTCGCGCAACGGCGATGTCCATTTGCGGCAGCAGAAATGGATCGCCTAACGACCGAAGCCGCGGCTGCAGGAACGCGTTCACGTCATCAGCGCACGAGAATCTCTTCCGCTTCAGAAGATTCGCGACGCATGGCAAACCGCAGAGGTCTGCCCACGGAATCGCGCCGTTATTTTCCTCGCGCGTGCTCGCGATGATCCAACGTCGTTCCACGGCTGGACTGTAGCATCTGCGCGAGCTTCTTGGCATCGAACGGCGCGTGCACCTTCGCGTCGTTGTCGAAATAAACGTAGATGTCGCGACCGCGCTTCCAGCGTTTGATCCGGTCAGCCCACCAAGTGAGCTCTGAGTCGGAATAACCGCTCACGTAGAGCTGCTCCGCGCCGTGCAGACGGATGTAAACAAACGGCGCGGTGAGCTCTTCGGCATACGGCCATTTGCCGGCCGTATCCGCGAAGACGAAGGCAATTTTGTATTCGCGCAGCAGTTCGAAGAACGCCGGGACGAGAAACGTGGGATGCCGAATCTCGACGCAGTAACGCAGCGGCCAGGTAGCATCCGTTTTCGTCCACGGCTCGAACTTTAATTTGTCGTCGTGCAGGCGCGCGAGCTCGGCAGCTTCCGCGGTGTCCTTCGGCAGCAGCTCGAAAAAATCGCGGAAGCGTTGCTCGTTCCAGCCGAAGTTCGGCGGGAACTGCCAGAGGATCGGACCGAGCTTTTCGCGCAAGGCGAGCACGCCTGAGCCGAAGAAATTCGCGAGCGGCGCCTGCACATCGCGGAGCTTCTTCATGTGCGTGATGAAGCGCGCCCCTTTCACGCTGAAGGTGAAACCGGGCGGCGTTTGCACGTGCCAGACCTCGTAGCTCGAGGGCCGCTGCAGTGAGTAGAACGAGCCGTTGATCTCGATCGAGTTGAAGTTGCGGCTGGCGAAATGCAGCTCGTGTTTGTGCGCCAGATCTTGCGGGTAAAAGACACGACGCCAGCCGGCGTAGGTCCACCCGGAGATGCCGATGTGGAGTTTCGTCTCCGGCCAGGACTCGTTAGCCCGAATCAGACAAGCCGCAGCGGCGCTCGATTCGGCCTCAGGATACCGTGGCGTTCGCATAACTGACGGAATTTGAGCAGCCCCTCTTTCTCACGCTGTGCAAATCCGAATCGCAAACAGTCGCGAAAGTAGTGGGAGGAGAACTCCGGCAAAAACTCGCTCGCCGCCGCAATGACGTGATCGAGCGAGCGCAGGTTCTCGTCACGACGCGCGCGGAGCTGATCCGCGATCGCGCGCGGGTCCTCGACCTCTGGTCGGATGAGCCAAAGAGCGAAGACAAACGCCAGGCCCGTAATCTCTTTCCACCACGCTCCGAGATCACGCAATTGATACTCCGTTCCGTGTTGCTCACGAAATCGAATCGCTTGATCGCCAATCAGCAGCCGCGCGCAATCTGCAATGGGCTCAGTGATGAAGCGCACGTTCATTTCCGATTCGGCGATTAGACAGCGAAGTAGATTCGCTGAAGTGCGAGATGCAGGATCGAGCGCGATCTCCTTGATCTCCCCTAACGAGCCGCGATGAGCCAGGAACACGCTCTCCACTGCGCCGTCGCATCCGACCGCAACACCGTCTACGATGGTGTAGATCGGATTCTCAAGGAATTCGAAGCTGGAGACAAACGCAACATCCAGGTCACCGGCCGCGAGCTTGCGGCAAAGCGTGCTCGGATGATCAAACTCGACCGGGCCATCCCAGCCGAAGATCAGCGGCCGCGCGTTGAGGTATTTGACGCAGCCGATCCGCAGCGGCGTCACGCGCAGGCCAGCTCGGGCTCGCGTGCGACGGCGCCATGCGGCTTCACGTGGCGATAGTAGCTGTCGCGCTGGACCGGAATGCGGCCGGCTTCGCGAATCGCATTCTCGAGCGCGGCGACGGTTTGCTGTTGCGGTGTCTGCGCGCCGGCCATGTGGAAGATTTTTTCTTCGATGATCGTGCCGTGCAGATCGTCGACGCCGTAGCTGAGCGAAACCTGTGCGAGCGGGAGTCCGATTGAAACCCAATACGCGGTGATGTGATCGAAGTTATCCAGATAGATGCGGCTGACCGCAAGATTGCGCAGCTCGTCGAATGACGAGACGCGTTTGATGTGCGCGAGCACCGGCGTCTGCGGCTCGAACGCGAATGGCACGAATCCAGTGAAGCCGCCGGTTTCATCCTGCAGGCGGCGCAAGAGCCGCAAGTGATCGACGCGCTGCTCAAGCGTTTCGATGTGGCCGAACAACATCGTCGCGGTGCTGCGTCTGCCCATCTTGTGCCAGGTGCGATGCACTTCGAGCCATTCCTCCGCGCTCTCTTTTCCGCGGCAGATTTCATCGCGCACCGCGGCATCGAAAATTTCTGCGCCGCCGCCGGTGAGGGCGCCAAGACCGGCTTCGCGCAACTGCTCGAGCGTCTCGCGCAGCGGCAATTTGAAGACGCGTTCCGCGAGATGGCGCGCTTCGATTGCGGTAAAGGCTTTGATCACCAGATTCGGATCAAGCCCTCGGAGTCG
>JBJMWV010000041.1:0-2585 GCA_045809985.1 Chthoniobacterales bacterium
GGCTTGTTCGTTCAAGTCACTGACTTCATTGACCGGTCCGCTGTGGATGCCCATGCGGATGCGCAGTTCGGGATGAGCTTTCAGCGCCCGGCTGATCTCCTGCGCGCATTCAACCGGCGCTTCCGGGCTAGTACGAAAAACCAACGCGCCGCCATCACCGCCTGGCAGCCGAAGAAGCTTGCCCTCCTTTTCCGCGGCCCGGAACTGCTCAGCGCCACGCACGACCTCGTTCAGCTTCTCCCGCTGCGCGCTTTGCTCGCTAATGAGCAGCTTCGAGTAGCCAACGATGTCGAGGAAAAGGACGTGCCCGATCTCGAGGCGCAGCTTTCCAGCCTCAGGCATTCACCGACGGTGTCCGGATCGCTCGGAAACAGCAAGCTAGGAAAGGCCCGTAGTCGCTTGCTACAGCTCGCCAGCTGCATGCCATGTCGCACCGCGCGTGCATCAGACCAAGGTCCAATCGTTTCCGTTTCGTTTCTCCGGCACGCTCGGCGGAGTGCTTCGTGGCGCTTACCTCCTCGTGTTGCTCTATAGCGCTGCGGTAGGCCTTGGTGATAACTAGAATGCGCTCCCTTTGCCGCGTAAGTCTGGCTGCGCTGTTGTGCGCGAGTTGCGCACATGTCGCGACCGTCTCCCACACTACCCCGAAGGTGCCGGCCTTCGGCAACCAACAGCCGGCGCTCGTTGCCGCACAGGCGCGATTGAGCGCGGGAGAAGCGATCGAGCGGAGCAATCCATCAGGCGCGTTGGGATCCTATCTCGCGTCCGCACAAGCCGCGCTTGCTGAGCTTGGTCGCCATCCCGAGGAGAAAGCGGCGCGGGACGTTTACAACTTCTCCGTCGCCCGCTCCGTCGGTGTGATCGAAGAAGCGAAGCTCAAGCCATGGGATAGGACACTGGTCGCGCCAGCTCCGGAAGGTCAGTATTCACTGACCGGTGTTCGGCCGCAGAACCCGGATCGCAATCCCGCGAACTTTGAGCTTATCCCGGCGGACAGTCTCGTCGTTGGTGGTAGTTATTTGAAGAAGCGCGTCACCACGGAAGGAATCGGAGCACCGGTCGTCGCAATCGGGCGCAAACCACGCACGGATGCGCGCGCGCGCTTTACCTCCGATCACATCTACGCGGACGCAACTGGCATTGTTAGGTTCAACGGACGGCAAGCGCAGCTCGAGTTTTTCGAGTCGTTAGGAACAAATCGCGTCTCGTTAGGCGGCCACAGCTATCCCCTGGCCGCCGACTACACCGCGACCACGGCGGTGGGCCTGACCAGGGAGCGTCCAGAGAAGCTTGGGTTGATCCGGATGTTGCGCCCGGAAAAATACCACGGGACGGCGCGCTTAACTCGCCTGCAGGGTTACGACCCGGATCGCATCCCCGTTATCTTTATTCACGGCCTGCAGGACACCCCTGCTTCGTGGGTGCCGATGCTCAATACGCTGCGGGACGATCCGGAGATCCGTCGTAGGTACCAGTTCTGGGTCTACAGCTACCCGAGCGGTTACCCCTTCTTCTATTCCGCGGCTCTCTTGCGGGAGGAGCTGGACGCGGTGCGGCGCGCATATCCCGACCACAAAAACGTTGTGCTTATCGGGCACAGCATGGGCGGTTTGCTCAGCCGACTCATGGTCACGGACGCGGGCGAGAAGCTTTGGATCGACTATTTCGGAAAGCGCCCAGTAGAAACGAATCTACCGGCGGACATTAGGGCCAAGATCGAACCTTCTCTTATCTTCAATCACCGCGCGGACGTCAGCCGCGTCATCTTCATTTCTACACCGCATCGCGGGAGCAGCATGGCAGCGAACTGGATCGGACGTCTCGCCACTGGCCTTATTAAAATGCCCTTCCTTCTCGCGAGCGTTCCCTTCCAGGCAATTGATGCCGCGGTCGTAAATGATCCCGGTTCTCCGCGGCTGAAACGAATTCCGAACAGCATTGATACGCTGTCACCCCATAATCGCTTCGTCCGTGAGCTGAATGAACTGCCCGTGACTGCGGGCATTCCCTACCACTCGATCATCGGCGACCGCGGGCGTGGCGACACTCCACAGAGTAGCGACGGAGTCGTGCCTTACTGGAGCTCACATCTCGCCGGCGCGCGGTCGGAGCTAATTGTGCCATCCAACCACAGCGCGCCCGCGAATCCCCAGGCGATCGCCGAAGTGGAGCGGATCTTGAAGGCTAATTGATGGCTCGGCGGGAGTGCGAGCTCGGGATCGGCGCGACAAAGACGCGGAGGCCGGACACCTTTGTTGGGCGAGTGCCGCGAAGATTGCCTGGGCGATTGCTCACTGACGCCCGAGACTAACGAGAAGAGACACTCGCGGCCAATCCGGTTTTTCACTCGCGCGAGGATTTGCATTGCCTCGCGTGCGGCGTTGCGGCCAGTGTTTCTCGCCGCTGCCGCGAGAGCGCAATGCACCCACGGTTTACGATTCATCTCTAAACAACCTGCCCATGGCTACCACGACCACACACTTGCCTAACGAGAAGATGGACGAAAGACATCGCCCCGAATTGACCGTCCGCGGTTTGATCGTCGGCGTGCTCATCACGCTCGTGTTCACGGCCGCGAACGTTTA
>JBJMWV010000042.1:0-5446 GCA_045809985.1 Chthoniobacterales bacterium
ACGATGATCGAGGCTAAGGACATGCCGATCGGAGAAGGACCGCAATCTCCGGCTGAAGGTCCGCCGCCGGGGCTGCCGCAGCCGCCGCCTTTCGCATTCGTGCCCGTTATCGTTCCGGCGAGTCCGTAGCAGAAAGCCACTCTCGCAAAACCCGTCAATTGGCGCTGGCCGATTGACGGGTTTTTGTTTTGCCTAACGAATCGTTGCGTGGTGCCGGCGGCTTGTGTTCAGAGGCAGCAGATCGTCAGAGGTTGTCCTGAATGATCTCGAAGATGCGCGTGTTCTCCAAGACTCCGTGCAATGCCTCCGCGCCAGGACCGCTGCCGAGCGCGATCACGTCGGCCACATTCTCGCGGGCTTTCGCGGCAAACGTCGCCGCGGGCTCCAGCAGCATTTCGGGTGCGGACGTCTCTTCGGCTCCAGTGACGTTGTCGGCCGGCTCGGGCATCTCCGCCCTCGCCGGCGCTGGCGACTTCGGTCCATTTGGTCCGGTCGCCCAGGTTAGTGCCGGACCTTGTCCTAGTTCGGCTCCCCACCAAATTCCGCCGCTCGCCTCCCGCGGGGCGAAGCCGTTCAACGCCATCCCACCAACCGCGACATCGCCGCAGACCAGAATCATCGATCGGTTGCCCGCGTATTCGAGTGCGACGGCGACGGCGCGATCGAGTTCCATCGTCTCGAGCAGAGTGCGATCGGCGTCGTTCCGCCGCGCGGCTTTATGCATCAAGCCGGCATCGACGATCAGCAGATACCCTGCGCGATTGAATTGCAGTAGCTCGATGCCGCGCCGGACCATCGCGGCAAGCGTCGGTTGGATTGCGTGATCGACATCGTCGTCCGCGTAGGCAAGCTCGGTCGGACTGAAAAGCCCGAAGAGTTTGGCGCGTCGCCAGCGCGGAATATCTTCCAAGTCGTCTGCATTCTGCACCACGTCATAGCCATCGCTCTGTAGTTTTTGGATCAAGTTGAGCGCGTCAGTGCGCTTCCCACCTTGGTCGCTTGGAAGGAAGTCAGCTCCACCGCCGCCGAGGACGACATCGATCGCGCCATTCTCCACCAACTCGCGCGCGAGACTTTGCCGATCATCCGTCGTCTTGCTGTGCGCGTAGAACGCTGCGGCCGTCGGGCTCGTCACCGGTACGTCAGTCACAAGCCCGGTCATGCGCCCGCTCTCGCGCGCGAGCTCGAGCAGGTTCTGCAGCGACTTTCCGTCAACGTCCAAGCCCACCGCGCCATTCTTCCCCTTCGTCCCGGTGGCGAGAGCGCTTGCTGCGGCCGCGCGATCGGGTGTTGTCGAATCAGCGGAATAATTCTTGAGCAGCGCAGCATGCGCGAGGGAATCAATGCTCAGGGGCGTCACGGCGTCCGCGGCATAGATGCGTGTGATTGCGAGCCGCGCCGGATCCAAACCTTCGCCAATGAAGAGAATGATGCCGAACGGCTTCTGGACGACCCACTTCTTGAAATAGAGAACGCCGAGCGCGAGAAAAACCAGCAGGCAACAAAGCGCGAGCAGCTGGTTGCGCCACTTCATGCGCGCGATGTAGAAGCCGCGCCGGAGCGATGTCAACGCAAGAACCCGCTTGTCTGGCGGAGGCGCACTCGCGAAACTCGCACCCATGCCGCAACCGGTGATGCTCCTGATTCGCGACGGCTGGGGAATCAATCCGGGCGGCTTCGAGCAACGCGAAGCGAACGGCGACGCGACGCTGCTCGCGAAGACGCCATTTCATGACGAGCTCTATCGCACGTATCCCGGTAGTCGCCTGAGCGCGAGCGGCCTCGATGTCGGTTTGCCGGAAGGGCAGATGGGCAACTCCGAGGTCGGCCACATGAATCTCGGCGCCGGACGGATCGTTTATCAGGACCTCACGCGAATCAACAAAGCGGTCAAGGAAGGTGATCTCGCGAGTAATTCCGTCCTCAACGAAGCCTTCTTAAGAGCGCGCAACACGCGGCTGCATTTCCTCGGGCTGCTTTCCGACGGCGGCGTGCACAGTCACTACGCGCACCTCGTCGCGCTCGCGAACGCGGCAAAAGCGGCGGGTGTGAACGACATCATGGTGCATGCGTTTACTGATGGCCGCGACACTTCACCGACGGGTGGCGCAGATTACCTTGCGAATTGCAGTGCGCAGTTGCACGCGAGCGGGGCGCGCATCGCGACGGTTGTGGGCCGCTACTACGCGATGGATCGCGATCGTCGCTGGGAACGCACGAAGCTCGCGTGGGACGCAGTTGTCCTTGGTAAAGGGAAGGTCTGTGACGCCGCACCATCAGCCGCGCTCAGTAGGGAGTACGCGCAGGGGACGACGGATGAATTCATGCCTGCGCTGATCTTCGCGCAGCCTAACGAGCAGAGGGTGCGAGATGGGGACGTTGTTCTCTTCTTCAACTTCCGCGCCGACCGCGCACGGCAACTATCGATCCCGTTTCTGCAGGACGACTTCAACGGCTTCGATCGCGAAGTGCATCCGAAGGTGCACTACGTCACGCTCACGCAATACGACGCGACCTATCCGTCGCCGTATGTCTTCGGACCGGCGTCGTTCGAAAACATTCTCGGCGAAATCGTCAGTGCGGCGGGAAAGAAGCAAATGCGTATCGCGGAGACGGAGAAGTACCCGCACGTCACCTACTTCTTCAACGACGGCGTGGAGAAAGCATTCACGGGCGAGGACCGGAAGATCATCCCTTCGCCGAAAGTCGCGACCTACGATCTGAAGCCGGAGATGAGCGCGCTCGAAGTGACTGAAGAAGTGCTCGCGCGGATGAACGAGTACGACCTGATCATCCTGAACTTCGCGAATCCGGACATGGTCGGGCACACCGGCGTCGTTGAAGCAGGAGTGAAAGCGGTCGAGACGATCGATGCGTGCGTGGCGCGGATCGTGCCGAAGTTGCTCTCGTTAGGCGGAAAGGCGTTGATCACCGCGGATCACGGAAACTGCGAGTTGATGCGCAATCCTGACGGCTCTCCCAACACCGCGCACACCACCAATCTGGTGCACTTCATCTACGTGGCGCAGGATGCGGCGAAGTTCCGCGTCGAAGACGGCATTCTCGCGGATGTTGCGCCAACGCTGCTCTTCCTGCTCGGCTTACCACAGCCAGCGGAGATGACCGGGCATAATCTGCTCGTGCCCGTCAGCTGAGGCGCTGCCGTTCGGACTGAATCAGCTCGAAGTCGATCTCGAGCTGTCGGTTGAGATGACGCGTGCCCGCCTGCGCGATGCGTTGCAGAAAGCGCAGCCGATTTTCCGGCGTGTTCTCATGCCACTGCGGTTTGCGACGACTCGTTAGGCGACCGTTTTCCTCGACGAGTGCGCCCCAGCCGAGAGGCACTTCCGATTCGCGAAACAATTCGTTAGGCACGACAAGAAAGAAGAAGTTGGCGGAGCGATAGCGGGTGAGGCATTCGAACTTAGTTCCACCGCGCAGTTGCTTCTGCAGCGCTTTCACTTCCTTCACTACGCGCGTGTAGCCGTGATGCTGGATCGCGCTGAAGTCGTGCGCATCGAATTCCGGGAAGAGCGACTCACCGCTGCGCAAGGTCGGGTAATGGATGCGCAGGTTGCGCTCCAAAACTTCGCGGCGGCGACTCACGGTTTCGAGCCGCGCACGCACTCCCGCGGTGCAGCAGTTGTCGCGGCGGAGATCCGATCGCACCTGCTTGCATTCGAAAATCGCGGTCACACCAACATCATTTCCGCGCGCACGATATCCCGCGACGTCCGCGCGATACCGGCATTGCGGCAGACTGACCTCGACCGCGCAGGCGCTGTAGCCTTGCGCTTGCGCCCAGAGCACCGTCAGGCGCTTGAGACGGCGATGCGCTTCAGTCTCTCCACGACTCGTTAGGCGCGCGTCCATTCGGCGAGTTCCTTCGCCCAGTAGGTCACGATCAGATCAGCGCCGGCCCGCTTGAGTGATGTCATGATTTCCAATACCGCGGCGCGTTCATCGAAACAGCCGTTCGCCGCACCAGCCTTCACCATCGCGAACTCACCGCTCACGTGATAAACCGCGGTCGGTTTGCCGAAGCGTTCGCGCACGCGCCAGAGAATATCCAGATACGGCAGCGCGGGTTTCACCATGATGATGTCGGCACCTTCATCGACGTCGAGCGCGGCTTCGCGCAATGCTTCAGCGGCATTTGCAGAATCCATTTGGTAGGAACGCCGATCGCCGAACTGCGGCGGGCTCTCCGCCGCTTCGCGAAATGGTCCATAGAACACGGACGCGAACTTCACCGCGTAGCTCATGATTCCGGTGTGCTCGAAACCGTGCGCATCGAGCGCTTCACGGATCGCGCCGATGCGGCCATCCATCATATCGCTAGGGGCAACCAGATCGGCGCCGGCATCCGCATGCGAAAGCGCAGCCTTCGTTAGCAGTTCGACCGACTCGTCGTTTAGCACGTGGAAGTGCTCGCCGTCGCGCCGCGTTACACCGCAGTGGCCGTGGCTCGTGTATTCGCACAGACAAACATCGGTGATCACAACGAGCTCGGGACACGCGCGCTTTATCGCGCGGACAGCCTCCTGCACGATGCCGTTCTCCGCGTAGGCGCCGCTCGCCTCTTCGTCTTTCGCGGCGGGAATTCCAAAAAGCAGCACGGCTTGCAGTCCGAGTTCGCACGCACGCTTCGATTCTTCGACTGCTTCGCCGACCGAAAGTTGTGACACGCCGGGCATGCTCGCGATCGGTCGGCGCGTCTCGACCTTCTCACTCACGAACAGCGGCAGAACGAAATCATGCGCGCTGAGTTTCGTCTCGCGCACCAGATTCCGGATCGCCGGAGAAGTCCGGAGACGGCGCGGACGATGAACGAGTTTCCTCACCGGCCGAGGCTACTTGCGCGGGTTCGCGGTCGCAACTCTTGACGGCGTTCGCGCTGGCATGTAGCCGCGAGCAATGCCGCGCGCGAAACGCACCGCCGACTACCTGCTGGTCGACATCAGCAATTCGTTCACGAAGCTGGCGTTCTCGAGCAGGGAGCGGATCGAGCGCGCATCAAGAATTCCGACGGGCGAGCTCGGTCACGCCGCGGTGCAGAAGCTCGTTCAGCAGCGCGCCGTCCGCGCCGTGGTGGTCTCGTCGGTCGTGCCGACGAAGGATGCAGTCGTTAGGCGCGCCGCCGGCCGGATTCGCGTTCTTTTTATTGATGCGAAATCGAAGCTCGGCGTCGGCGTAAAGTATCCGCAGCCGAAAACCATCGGAGCGGATCGGCTCGCCAATGCCGCAGCGGTCGCGCACTTGTACGGCAAGCCCGCGATCGTGGTCGACTTCGGCACGGCTGTGACCTTCGACGTTGTCTCGGCAGACGGGGATTACATCGGCGGTGTGATCGCACCGGGTCTCGAATCGATGACCAGCTTCCTCTATCAACGCACCGCGCTTCTCCCGAAGCTGACCTTGCACGAACCGGCAAACGCGATCGGCA
>JBJMWV010000043.1:0-11771 GCA_045809985.1 Chthoniobacterales bacterium
AGTTGGTCCGAAGGAAAAACGCTGATTTTCTGCGACGCGGTCGAGCACGAGGCGTGGAATCGGGGCACGACGACGCGCACGGTATTGCTGCTCGATTTCAAAAACCCGCGCCACCGCTTCCGGATCCTGAATCCGGGTCTGAGCGTCGAGTTCGTGGACTTTGTCGAAAAGGTGCGCTGGCCGGAGATGACGTTTGGCGAGCGGCTGCGCTGGCGCTTGTGGAAACTCATGCACCTCGGCCGCAAGCCGCCGCCGGCCGGTCAATCTGCGGGCAGTGCGCCGTAGTAAATACGCGCGAGTCGCTCGCGAGTCAGGCCGAGAATTGAATCGAAGCGACCGAGCTTCATGCCTTCCATGCTGGTTGATTTGTCCGCGAGATTTTCCACGAGAAAGAGGTCCTCCTCGATTGTCTCCCGAATTTTCCGGCGAACGAACCATCCCCCGTATCTTCCCAGTCCGCGCAGCAACGGCCATCGCAGCTGCAAGAAAGCGAAGGAGACCATCGACGTCTTGGTTTCATCGTGGGGGACGAAATAGACGAGGACATGGTATTTGGCCATCCGCTCGTGTCCCGTCTCGGGGTTGATCCAAAAATGCGTCACAGCCGTCCGGGGCGGGTCGAAGTGGAAGGAGTAATCGGATTGGAAACGGTCGCCGGGTCGCACCCCGACGGTTAAGCGGGTTGCGAGCGGCGGCATCTTGGCGGGTCCGTGGCCGCGGGCCATGATCGTGTCCTCAGTCGCTGCGTATTCCACCTGCGCTTCACTGGCACGGCCGGGATCGAAACCGAAATCGGGGTGAGTCGTCACTGTGTGCTCGAGTTCGCTCAGATTATCCATCACGACTTGGAGCGGAGCCTCGACTGCCCGGTGGAACACCGGCCCGAGAAAGTCCCAGCCGTCCATCTCCAGCCGTGGCAATTCCTGGCTGCTGCCGCGGCCTTTGACCCAGATAGCACCGTGGGCTTCGGCGCATTCGTAACTGGACAGGCACGCGTGCAACTTCGGACTGCTCGGACTTTCACCCTTCCCATCCGCGCTGTAGGACCAGCCGTGATACGGACAGATCAGCTTGCCGTCGTCGACTCGGCCAAGACTTAACTTCATGCGCCGATGCGCGCATCGATTCGCGATCCCGCCGAGTTGTCCGGTCGCGGTGCGAAAGAGCGCGATCGACTCACCGGCGAGTGTGATTTCGACAACGCCGCCGGCACGCAAGGCGCGACTACTGAACACGGGGTGCCAATAGTCCAGTCTGCTCATTCAAACTGCAGCCAGAGTCGTCGCGACGGTGCGGGCCTGTTTTCCAAAACGGCTACGGAAGACGTCGATGCCATCGCCGTTGAGTGAATTTCCTTCGTAGCTCAACTCCGCCGCGGTGAACCCGGATTCCTTTAGCGCATGCCAATGCTGCTGTGCGATTGTCGGTGTTATCAGCCCGATCGTCGGTGCGAGGTTCCGTTGCGTGGCGGAGAGCAACGCCGACAGCACGCAGGCGGTGATGTCGTGCGGATTCACACTCGAGAAAAGGATCTGCGAGAATTCCTCCGGCACGCCGGCTGAAGCGGGGACGTGCGAGATGCGCGGCATCGGCGCGGCACTGCGGACGAATCCGCCTTCGGTGAAAAGAATATCTGTTCGCTCATCAAAACGCGCGAGCGCAGCGCGGCCATTCATGCAATGCGGCCAGGAGTCGTCGACAACCATCGTTCCAGGTGCGAGCCGATCGACGTCGATCACATCTTCGACGTTCGTCGCACCGACGATCACACTCGCCTCATAAAACTCGTCGCGGCGTTCCATGTCCGAGCGCATGACGCGGATTTCGCCGCGATATCCATGTTCGGTCCGCAGCGTCACCTCGAGTTCGTCGAAAAATTGCGCGCTCCGATATGGATCGTAGAGCCCCAGCTCGGACGGATGCGGCAGCACGTCCAGCATGAGCTGCAACGCGCCGCGCCCAATCGAGCCGATGCCGTAAAACATCACGGTCTCGTCTTCGATGTCCCGCCCGGCTTCGCGGAGCAGCGCATCGAGATTGGCAATCACTGCGGCGATCGTCGTCGCATGACCGGTGGTGATGGCGGGGAGATTCCCTTTGCTTTCGCACGCTGCCTGAACTGTCGCTCCGTAGTTTGTCGCCGACGGAATCAAACCTGTCAGCGCAACGCACCTTGCGCCACACGTCGCGGCGTGCGTGATCCCCTCGAGCAGAAGAGGCATCAGCGTCGGTTCGGCCGGATTTACCTGCGCAGTAGTTAGCGGCAGCATGAAAATGCCGACCGCGCCGAGCGGCGTTTCCAAAACGAGGTCAAGCGAGACGCGTCCGCCGCTCATCCGCTGAAAGAAAACTTCGGGCGGCAGGGCGAGTTGCTCGAGCACCGCGCCGGGCCACGGCATCAGCGCAGCGGCGGTGAGCCGATCTTGTTTTCCGCGACGAATTCGTTCGATCAACGGCGTTGCTTCCATGCGGAGAGAACGGTCGCCTTTATCCGAGGTCGTCGTCGGCAGAGCGCGCGTGCTCGCGATCGGCTTCGAGCCGGACGTCGCTTGCGTCAGTTGCTTGCAGAAACGCTCCGCCAGCCGCGTGGCGGTGAGATCGGCACTGAAAAGGTTGATCGGCAGTTCGCAGCCGGCATGACTTTCGATGCGCGCTTTCAACTCCACCGCCATCAGCGAATCCATCCCGAGCTCCGCCAGCGGTCGCGCACGATCGATCTCCGCGGCCGCCATGTTGAAGGTCGCGGCGAGCTGCGCAACGATGAGATCGGATACGGCGGCGAGTTGGTCGTTAGGCGGAAGTCGGCGCACGGATTCGCGCCATTCATCCGCCGCCTGATCGAGCACTTTGTTGTTCTTCCCCGCCTGCACAAGATCGCGAAAGACGGGCGATGTGCTGAATTTCGAGCTCGCGCGCGTCAGCTTTTCCCAGTCAACATTCATCACGCCGACCTGCGCTTCACCACTCGTGATCAAGCCGGCGAGCGCCGCGAGCGCGTCTGTCGACGAGAGCGCACGGATGCCGAGCGTCTCGATATAGCGGCCCATTTCCGGCCGGTCTGCGAGGACGCCGACATCGGAGATCTGGCCCCAGTTGATGCTTAATCCATGCAGGCCTTCGGCGCGGCGCTGATGCGCGAGCGCGTCGAGATATGCATTGGCCGCGGCGTAGTTCGCCTGACTCGGCGTCCCGATCAGCGAGGACAGCGAAGAGAACATGACGAAGCAATCGAGCGGCATGTTGCGCGTTTGCCGATCTAAATTCGACGCGCCGGTTACCTTTGGCGCGAGCACCGCCTCGAGATCCGCTTGCGTCATTTCGGTCAATGGCTGATCGCGCAAAACCATCGCTGCGTGAAAAACACCGCGGATCGGCGGTGCGCTTTTTTTCAGCCGCCGCAATGCCGTCGCGAGCGCCTTCTGGTCGGCAACATCGACCGCAAATTGCATCACGTTCACGCCGCGATGGCGCATCGCCGCGATGATCGGCGCATCGTCCGCGGACGGCTCGCCACGTCGGCTAACGAGTGCTAGATGCATCGCGCCGCGCTCGGCCAGCCATTGCGCGGTTGCGAGACCGAAGCCGCTCAAGCCGCCGGTGATGAGATAGGTCGCGTCGGCGCGGGGCCAGAATTCCGCCGGAATTTCAGGCCGCTCCTTCGGATCAAACTCAAGCACGATCTTGCCGATTTGTTGCGCGCTTTGCATGAAACGAAAGGCCGCGCTCGCCTCTCGCGCCGGAAAGGGCGTGCAGCGAATCGGCTTCAGTTTGCCGCGCGCAAATCCCTCGACAAAGAAGCGCTCCAGGGCGCGCTTCTGTTCATCCGGCGAACTCCTGACCGCAAGAAGATCGAAGGCGGAGAAAGTGAGTGAACGCTGAAAGGCAGCGAGCGGGAGCGGCTTATTCTCGAACAGATCGCGCTTGCCGATTTCGATGAAGCGGCCGTGCTGCGCACAAACCGCGAGGCTCTTCTGCTGAAACGCGCCGGCTAACGAGTTCAAGACAACGTCGACTCCGCGGCCATTCGTGAAGCGGAGCGTTTCATCCGCGAAATCGAGCGTGCGCGAATCCATCACCTGCGCGACGCCTAACGAGCGCAGATAATCGCGCTTCTCCTCATTGCCGGCGGTCGCGAGCACGATCGCGCCGATTTGTTGCGCGAGTTGCACGGCCGCGAGACCGACTCCGCCCGCTGCGGCGTGAATCAAGATCGTGTCGCCTTTGCGAAGCCGCGCGAGCGTGACTAAGGCATGAAACGCCGTGCCGAAAACGACCGGAATCGAAGCGGCTTCGACAAAGCCGAGCGTGTCGGGGATTTTCCAGACGCGATCAATCGACTCGACTACGTGCGAACTGAACGCGCCGCCGTTGAGCGACGAAGTCATCACGCGATCGCCGGTGCGAAATTTTTTCACGCCCGGTCCAACGCGAACGACACGTCCACTGGATTCGTCGCCGAACTTCGCCGACTCGCCATCACGCAACGGATAAATGCCGAGGACCTTCATCAGGTCGCGAAAGTTCAACCCAGCCGCGGCGACTTCGATCTCAACTTCGCCGCGTCCGGGAGCGGGTCGCGGGCGCCCACGAAACTCGAGTGAATCGGCGCGTCCGGTCTGTCCGATCTCCAGGGTGTAGGCAGGCGCATCCGAAATCGTTCGCGAACTTGTCGCCTGGAAGGAGCGGAGCCGATGGCCCCAACGCTCGTCTTTGCGTAGAACGACTTCTGGTTCGATCTCGGCGGCGAATAATTCGCCGACGAGCTTTTCCCCTAACGAATGGTCGGCGATGTCAACGACTGAGACGCGCCATTGCGGTTCCTCGGTCTGGAGCGTGCGAGCGAATCCCCACAGCGCCGCCGCCGCTGGATTAATCGACTCGTTAGGCTGAACGGATTGCGCTCCGCGCGTCACCACGAGCCAGCGCGCCATCTCTCCACTTCCGGCGCATGCGAGCCGCGCCTGCGTCAACGCGAGCAGCGGCGAGGGCTCGTTCTCCGACCAGAGATAAACGACGTGGCGCGGGATTGGCCCGCGCGCGGCGAGTTCGCTCCAGAGACGCGGCGCCCAATCATCCTGTCGGAGATCGACCGAAACGCCGTTGCCGTTCGCGTGATTGGCTGCGGCATTCGCGTAGACGAGGGTGGCGCTGATTTTTCTCTCGCGCAGTGAGTCGGCGATCGCGCTCCCAACTCCGTCCGCATCGCAGAAGATCAACACACTGTCCGCGGCTTGCTCGCGCTCGATCGAAATCGGCGGCAACGCTTCCCATACCATCTGATAGAACTTGCGATCGCACGCCGCGTTTGCGTCAGAGTCGATTGTGCGAACAGCGAAGCCGCCAATTTCGACCAGCACGTTTCCGTTCTCGTCGTGCAGAACGAGATCGGAAACAAAGCCACCGTCGGACCGATCGGTGATCCGAACGTGACTCCCAAATTTCGGCGGGAGCGGTTGATAGAATCGCACCTGCCGGACGGATGTGACGATGACGCGCGAATCGGGACGGCGTTGCTGATAGAGCGCGGCGTTGGGGTGAAACGAACTGTCCAGCGCCGGCGGGAAGAGCAGATAGTCGGACGAATCGCGATCGATCGACCCGCTGATTTCGGCGAGCGCTTCGTCCGAATCGATGAACAAAGAAGCCAGCTGCTGAAAGGTTGGCCCGTAGACCTGGCCGATCTCGTTAAGCTCGCGATAAAGCGCCGTTGGATCGCGCTCGTCGGTGAACTTTTGCCGGACCGACTCAAGATCAATTTTTTCGCGCGCGTGCAAGCGGCCCTGCCGAAAGACGCCTTCCGCATGGATCTTCCAAGCCGACGGAGCATCGGGCGGTGCGGCGAAAATTTGGAAGGAAGCGGCGACGGGGTCGAGTCGCACACAGACCGCCACGGGCTGCTCGTCAGCCAGGAAGAGCAGATGATGAAAATGGATTTCCTCGAGCAGGATGGTTGGCTCACCGAGAAATTCACGGACTGCGGCCGCGGCCATTTCGATGTAGGCGGCCGCCGGCAAAACGGCCGATCCGGCGAGACGATGATCGGATAACCACGGCAGCAGACGCGCGTCGAGATGATTGATCCAGGTCGGTGCCGGATCCGGCTGACGATCGCCTAATAATGGGTGTGGCGCCGGACCGCGCAGCGCATGCGCAGTGGAGGGCGACTCGTGCCAGAGACGCTGACGTTGCCATGGATAACCTGGCAAACGGAGCGTGCGCGGCGGCCGTTTGTACAGTGCGGACCACTTCACCTTTGCACCGTGTTGATAGAGCGTAGCCAGCCCGCGCAGCATCGTGCTCCGCTCGTCTTCGCCGCGGCGTAAGGATGCGACGGTGATCGCCTGCGACTTCTGCGCGTGAATGATTTCAGCGAGCGCTGAAGCCATCACGGGATGCGGCCCGATCTCGAGCAGCGCGGTACAGCCATCACGAATTGCTTCTTCAATCGCGGGCGCGAAAAGCACCGGCTGGCGCACGTTTCGCCACCAGTAATCCACATTAAGTTCGCTGCCATGGACCGGTTTGCCGGTCACGGTTGAGATCATCGGGAGCTTCGCGGCGCTCGGCGCGATCTTTGCAAAAGCTTGCCGCAAATCGTCTTCGATCGGCTCCATCTGCACGCTGTGAAACGCATAGTGGGTCGGAAGAAAACGGCAGAAGGTCTCGGTTCTCTTCAACGCGGCCGCGATCTCTTCGAGCGCATCTGCATCGCCGCTCAACGTGATTTGTTGCGGCGCGTTGACCGCGGCGATCTCGACCCTCCGGTCAAACTTCGTCACCCATTCATTCGCGGCCTCCGGATACATTCCGACGGCGAGCATGCGACCGAGCCCGTGCGTCTTCGCCTGCCCGCGACTACGCCCGATCACGAGGCGGATGATGTCTTCGAGGTCGACAATGCCGGCGGTCCATGCGGCGACTGCTTCTCCGCCGCTGTGTCCAATGACGACGTCCGCTTCGATTCCCCAGCTCCGCCAAAGCTGAACGAGGCCAACTTGCAGCACGAAGAGCGCAGGCTGCGCGATCTCGGTGAGGTCCAGCTGGGACTCGGCTTCGCTGGCGAGAAGCGCGTCGAGCAGGTTCGGACCGCCGAGCTCGCGACAGATCGAATCGCACTGTTCCCAAGTTTGCCTAACGACTGGTTCGCGCTCGTAAAGCTGGCGTCCCATCGCCCACCATTGCGGACCCTGTCCGCTGAAAACGAAGGCGATCTTCGGAGCTGCGATCGCGGGTTTCGGCTCGCGCAGCGCGAGCAGCTGCGTGCGCAGATCATCGAGCGAGTTGGCGACAACGGCGGCACGGATCGGGTGATGCGATTTGCCTAGCGCGCTTCCCGCGCAAAGCTCGCCTAACGAGAGGTCCTCGGGCGCGTCGGCGCTGATGAAGCGCGCGTAGGCATTCGCGTACTGCACGACGGCCGCCGGTGTGCGCGCGGAAAGTGGAAAGATGCGGGACTCGTCCGCAGTTTGCGTTGCCGCCGCAGCAGGTAACGGCGCAGCAGCGAGCAGCGCGTGCGCATTACTGCCGCCGAAACCAAATGAGTTCACCGCCACGACTGGCGCGTTTCCGTTGTTGGCCGGCAGAGGCGTGATCGTCGTTGGAATTTCCACACGATTGATCGGCAGATGCGGATTCGGCGTGACGAAATGGAGATTCGCCGGCACCTGTCGCTCCTCGAGAACGAGCACTGCTTTGATCAGCCCCGCGATCCCCGAAGCAGATTCGAGATGGCCGATGTTTGTCTTCACCGACCCGACTAGTAACCGCTCGTTAGGCGAACGGCCGTCGGCCAGAACGGCGGCGATGGCGCGCGCTTCGATGGGATCGCCAACTGGCGTGCCGGTGCCGTGCGCCTCGACGTAAACCACATCGCGCGGTTCGGCGTCCGCGCTCCGCAAAGCTTCGCGCAACATCTCTTCCTGCGCCGGCTGGCTCGGGACGGTCAGGCTACTCGATCGGCCGTCCTGATTCGAAGCCGTCGCGATGAGTAGCGCGCGTGGTTGCAAGCCGAGCGATTTTGCGGTTCCCAGCGGCATGAGCAGCACAGCGCCCGCGCCTTCCGCGCGGACATAGCCATCGGCATTCGCGTCAAAAGCGCGGGAGCGTCCATTGGGCGAAAGCATGTGCGCCTGACTGAATCCGATACTCAGCTGCGGGCTGAGTAATTCGTTCGCCGCGCCGACGAGCGCGTAATCGCATTCGCCGCAGCGAAGACTCTGCGCGGCGAGATGTAACGCGACGATGGACGAGGAACAGGCGGTGTCGACGGCCATACTGGGGCCGCGAAGATTGAAGAGAAACGAGAGGCGATTGGCGGCGATGGAGAGCGCGCTACCGATGTTCACGTAACTGTCGACGAGATGGTTATCCTGTCGCAGGAGGCTGACGTAATCGTGCATCGAGATGCCGAGAAAAACGCCGGTGCGTGTGCCGGATAATTGCTCCGGCGGTAGCCCTGCATCTTCGATTGCCTCCCACGTCACCTCCATGAGCCAGCGATGTTGCGGATCGAGCCGGGACGCTTCGCGCGGCGCCATTCCGAAAAACGCCGCGTCGACGCAGTCGTGATTTGAAACGAAACCGCCCCAGCGGGTCACCATTCGTCCGGGCGCGGCGGCATTCGAATGATGAAAGCGCGCTGGATTCCAGCGTTCCGGCGGCACTTCGGTGATCGCATCTTTCCCGTCGCGCAGCAGTTCCCAAAAGGCGCGGGGATCGTTCGCCCCGCCGGGAAATCGACACGCCATTCCGACAATGGCGAGAGGTTCGGTCGAACGCACTGGGCGTCGATTACAACCAGAGCGGCGCCAGAGTTCACGCCAAAACTTCAGCGCGCGCGAACCGGCGCGAGTTGACCCTCGCGCAGGTGATTTGCTATCAATAGTTGCGCGAGCATTCGCTCACGAAATGATCAGCCGACTTTCTCAACACGCGTTCGCGTGGCCGTTTGTCCTCGCGGTTTTGCTGAACGGTTGCGGCAAGAGCGGTGGCGAGACAAACACGCGCGCCGATCGTCGCAGCGCGGTGACGGCGCTCGGTCGAGTCACACCCGGACGCGAAGCGATTGCGATCGCCGCGCAGACCGGCAGTCGAATTTTGAAGTTGGAAGTGGCCGACGGCAAACGAGTGCACGCCGGCGATGTGCTGGCGTATCTCGACACCTACCCATTGCAGCTCGCCGAATGCGATGCGGCGAAGGTCGCCTTATCAGAAGCCCGCGAACGTCTGGAGACGGAGACGCAATACGCGCACGCGGTCGTCGAGCAGAACGAGCAGGCGGTGCATGTCCTCGAAGTCTCGTTAGACCGCGAGCGGAGGGAGCTCACGCGGATCAAGTCGATGAAGAACGCGATTGAAGCCAAGCAGTTGGACGACCAGAAATTCACGCTCGACAAAACGGAAGGCGAACTCGCCAAAGCACGCGCAGAGTTGCGAGCGGCGGAGGCGTCGCTCGCGCGGACGCATAGCATGGTCGCGGTCGAATCGGCGGAAGCGAAAGTGAAATCGGCCGAGCAGCAGCTCGAGTTAACCATCATCCGTGCGCCGATTGACGGCGAAGTGCTGAAGGTCTTCACCTATCCCGGCGAACGCATCGGCAATGATCCGATTCTGAAAATGGGCGACACCGCTGACATGCATGTGATCGCGGAGGTGCACGAGACCGATGTCGGCGGAGTGCGGGTCGGGCAACGCGCGACGATCACGAGCGCTGCGCTGCCTGAGCCGGTGAGTGGCACAGTCGAAGAAATCGGCGGGCTCATTTACAAAAACGACGTCCTCGATATCGATCCGCGCGCGGACAAGGATTCGCGCATCGTCGAGGTGCGGATCAAAGTCGATCACGCGGAGGCGGTCGCGCGCTTCACGCATCTCGAAGTCTCGACGCGCATTGATCTGACTTCGTCCGTCGCCGGCCCGAAATCGGCCGCGCGATGAAGACGCCGCTGGCTTGGCGGAACGTCACACAGGCCAAGGTGCGATCGCTCATTGCGCTCTGCGGAATTTGCTTCGCCATCCTGCTCATCTTTATGCAGCTCGGCTTCTACGGCGCGGCAGGGACGACCGCGACCAACGTCTACGAAGCGCTCGATTTCGATCTTCTCCTCATCTCACCTCAATATGTCTTCGTCGCGCGCGCCGCGGAATTTCCGCGCAATCGTCTCGAGCAGGTGCGCGGCATCGATGGCGTTGAGTCGGTCGCGCCGGTTTGGAGCGCGATGGGCGAATGGCGAAACATCGAGTCGCGGGAGCGCTGGAATATTTTCACGCTCGGCGTCGAACCGGCGGAGCGGTCGTTTCGCAATGCGGCGGCTAACGAGTTGCCGCTTCTGAAAGTAACCGACACGGTGCTGACCGATTTGGCTTCGCGGCCGCAACACGGGCCGCTGGGCACGGGCGTCACTTCAGAAGTGCAAAATCATCGCGTCCGCGTCGTCGGCCGCTACGCGATTGGCGCTGGTTTCCTCGCTGGAGCGACGATGATCACCGGCCGCGACACGTTCATGCGCATCTTCCCGGATGCGTCGCCGGAAAGGATCAGCCTTGGACTCGTTAGGCTAAAACCCGGAGTCTCGCCGGATTCAGTCGCCGCGGAAATCCGGAAGCGCGTCTGGCCGGCGGCGATGGTTGTGACGCGTCGCGAGGCCGCGCGAGGCGAGCAGCACTTCTGGCTGAAGGTGGAACCGATCGGGATCATGTTCACCTCCGGCGTGCTCGTCGCTTTGATCGCCGGCGCGGTCATTCTCTATCAGGTGCTCGCGAGCGAAGTGCAGAATCGGCAGCGCGAATACGCGACGTTGAAAGCGCTCGGCTATGGCGACAGCTATGTCTATGGCGTGGTCGTGCGCCAGGCGGTGATCTTCGCCGGGCTCGGATTCGTTCCTGCGTTTTTCTTCTCGCTCGCTTTGTATGCGTTGCTGCGGACCCGGGCGCTCGTGCCGGTCTCGATGGAGTTTTCGCGCGCCGCCAGCGTGCTTTTTTTGACGGGCTTGATGTGTCTGAGCGCGACCTTTCTCGCCATCCGCAAACTGCGCGCGGCTGATCCCGCGGATCTGTTTTGAGCGCTGCCATCGCCCGCCGCACGCCGCTCGCTTGGCGCAATCTCATCCACAGCAAAGTCACGCTCTTCGTCTCGAGCACGGCGGTCGCGTTCGCGGTTCTGATCATGTTCATGGAACTCGGATTCTTGAACGGGCTCTACGATAGCCAGACCGGCGCTCTGCAGTTCCTCAACGCCGATCTCGTGATGGTCAGTCGTTCGCTCCACATCCTGAACACGCACGAGACGTTTCCACTCGTTAGGCTGAAAGAAATCGGCGGGCTGCGCGGAGTAAGAGCCGCCAATCCGATCTACACGGAGGACACCGCGTCGGAGCTGCGCAATCCGGCGAACGGAATCAAGAACGGCATCCGCGTCCTCGCCTTTGATCCGGACGATCCTGTTTTCGAACGACGCGCGCTCAATCAAATGATCGGCCGCTTGCGCACGCACCTCACGATCCTGTTCGATCGGCAATCGCGCACCTTCTTCGGCCCACTCAAAGACGGAATGACAACCGAGCTAGCCGACCGCGCCGTGACGGTTGTCGGCACATTCGATCTCGGACCCGACTACTACTTTGACGGCAACGTGCTCACGAGCATCGACACCTTCTTCACGCTCTTTCCGTTTCGAAAGCGCGGCGATGTTTTCATCGGCGTGGTTCAACTCGAACGCGGCGCATCGGCGGATGACGTGCTCCGGCAGATCGACGCGCTGCACGCCGCGGACG
>JBJMWV010000044.1:0-2406 GCA_045809985.1 Chthoniobacterales bacterium
CATCCCGCTCACCGCGCTCGCGATAAAGCAAGGCGGCTATGACTGGGGCTTTCTCGCATACGCCGTCGGCTTTGGCGGATCGATGATCTGGTTCGGCTCATCGTCGGGCGTCGCTCTTTGCAACATGTACCGCGAAGCGCGCTCCGTGACCGAGTGGTTGCGTCACGGCTGGTACATCGTTCCGGCATACGTGGTCAGCTTCTGCGTGATGCTTGCCTTCTGGGGCTGGCACGCAGACGAACCAGCACGACGACATGCCGAGCCGCAGATCGAAGCGTCACAGTCGCTTCCTCAGTAGCCACGCGTAGATCTCCGGATCCCGAAACGCATTCGTGGCCGCGCCGACGTGATCGCCGCCGTCATCGATGTAGACATGATCGGCGTTCGCCTCTTCGGATAGATCCAGCGCGCGGATGAACTGCTGCTTCCGGTGTCGCGCGATCTCGCCGAACGAGAACCAAAGCGGTCGTTGCGGTGCGGCTGACGGGACACGCGTCGGATCAACTACCCACAACGCGGCCCAGACGTTTGGCTGCAGTAGCGCGAGATCGAGAACGCCATTGCCGCCGAAGCTGAATCCACTCAGGTAAGTGCGCGCCGGATGGCCGCCGTTGTCCTGTTGAATTTGCCTAACGAGTGATTCGACAGCTCGTGCGTGTTCGAACCAGATGTCGCCGCGCGTCGGCAGTTGCGGTGCGACGATGATGAACGACGCGAGCGCATCAGCCGGATTGCCTTGCCGTAGCGGGCCGTGACTCGTGAGCGCGCGCTCGATCGGCATCGGAGCGCCTTCATCGTAGCCATGCAGAAACACCAGCACTGGCGCTCGCTCATTCGCCGCACTCGTCGGAACTCGCAGCAGATACCGCAAGCCGCCGTGCTCATCGATCGAAAGCGTCTCGTCATTCATCGAAAGGATTTGCTGCACACAATCGCGCGCGCAGACGCGATCAGCCTTTATGCCAAGAGCAACACCAAGCAAGAGTGTCGGTTCGAAGTCACGCGGCGGAACGACAGGGAACCGCAAAGGCGGTGGAACGAGTCGCCAAAAAGCGCGCGGCGGTGGTCAGCGCGGCGGCAAAAAAACCGGCTCGTCGAAAGCAACCGGCACACGCGGCAAGAAAGGCGCGGGCAGCTCGGGTGGCGGCGGCGGGTTCGCGTCGAAGCGCGACATGCCGAAGATGACCACGCGCACTTCGCGCAAGAGCCAAAGTCGCGGAAGCGTTTCGCCATCAGGCGGCGGACGCTCCGGAACCGCCGGCACACGCGGCGATACCGGCCGTGATGCTGATGCCGCGCAATCCGGCGGGCCAAGATTCGGTCCTGGCGAAGGCAAAGGAATGCAGGGTTGGCAGCCAGGGCGCGGGAAGAGCAAACCACCCGCGAGTCGCACCGGCCGTTGAGCGTCAGCAAACTCCCGCACGCATTCTCAGCGTGAGAAGCGATCCGCAGTTATGCCGAAGTCATCATCGAGCAAGAAGGGCGCATCAGGCAGCAAGAAGTCGACGACTGGTTCGAAGAAGTCGTCCGGGCGCAAAAGCGCCGGCGGCGCGGATCGTTCCGGCGAATCGCGCGTGCGCGGCGAGCCCTAACGAGTCATCCGTTTGTAGCGACGCATCAGCTTGAGGAAACGAATCGTGTCGCGTATCGGATGGATGCTGCTCACTTCGTCGGAGTAAACGGTGCTGATCGGCACCGCGCCAATTTTGAAGCCGTTGCGGCTCGCGACGAACAGCATCTCCGTCTCGTAATCGAAGCGCGCTGCGCCATCGAGCAGATGCGGAATGACCGCGGCTGACAGCATCCGGAAGCCGCATTGCGTATCGGGAATGTCCTGCCCGCAGACCGCGCTGATTTGCTGACTCATCCAGCGATTCACGATTCGCCTAACGAGTGGCATATCGCGCACATCGTTCATGCGCGTGCCGACGAGCAATTGGGCGCCGCCTTGCGCCGCGGCGAGGAAGCGCGCGATCTCCTCGGGTAAATGCTGGCCGTCCGCGTCGAGCAACACGACGTGATGCAAGCCGCGATCGAGCCAGTACCGCAGCCCCGTCTTGATTGATTCGCCTTTGCCTAGATTGCGTTCGTGCACCACGACTTCGGCGCCGGCATCGCGCGCGGCGGTCGCCGTACGATCCGCCGAACCGTCATCAACTACGAGGACATGATCGAGGTGCTTGAGCGTGCGCGTGACGACCTCGCCGACGTGCTTCTCTTCGCAGTACGCGGGTATGATCGCCGCGATGGTTGAACGATTCACCGCCGTCGCGGCAGGTGAGCCCTCCATCGCCTAACGAACGACCGGATGGAAGTCCGCCGCGTGATACGAGCTGCGGAAGAGCGGACCGGACGCGACATGCGCAAAGCCTTTTGCGCGCGCGATTTCGCCGTAGGCCTCAAAGC
>JBJMWV010000045.1:0-2363 GCA_045809985.1 Chthoniobacterales bacterium
CGGCGCGCGCGCCGGCGAGGTGGAGCACGAGGTACTGAGCGTCACGAAGAGCCGTGGGATCGTGCGTGCCGCCGACTTCTTCACGCACTTTCGTGCGAAGGCGATCATTTAGAACTGAGGCGAGCACGATTAACCGACGGCTGCGACGAATATCGAGCGCGTCGTCGCTCGGCCAGTAAAGCAGCAACGCGCCTTTCGGAATCTCAGAATCAATCGCGTAATCTTTCGCGAAAGGCTGCTCGGGGAACTGCACCTTCTTCAACTCATCGAGTGCCGGTTTCGTTTCACGCGCGGGAAGCGCGTCGATCGTTTTCGCCGCGGCAGTGATCGCAGCTTCGATGTCGAAATCGCCGGCCAGCGCGATCTCGAGCGCGCCGTGCGTGAGTTGCGGCGTCAGCCAGGCTTTCACTTCGTCGAGCGTATGCGCGAGCATCGTCTGCAACGGCGGCATGCCGAACCGCGGATCGCCATTCGCGATGAGGTTCGCAATCTCGGTCGCCATCGGGCCGCTCGGCGTGTGCTGAAACGCGAGATACATCTGCTCGATGCCTTTTTGCGCGACGCGCAGAGACTCGGGTCGATATCCCGGGTCCGTCAGCTCCGCGCAGAGCAACTGCAGATCGAGGGGAAGTTCGTCGGGCGTCGTCGTGCCGCCGAAGCGGAACGCATCCGCCTCCGGCGCGAACTGCCAGCCGACATTCTTCCCCGCGAAAATGTCGCGCAGATCATCGGCCGAATATTTGCCGAGTCCGCCCGCGATGAAGGTGCGCGCCGCGATCGTAGCGAGTCCACGCTGCTCGCGCGGTTCGGTGATCGCGCCATTGCCGACGCGCGCGATCAACGAGAGTCGCCCAGCTTCGAAGTCGGTCTTCTTCAAATTGAGCCGCACACCGTTTTTAAAGGTGACGAGTTCAAGATCGAGATCTGCGATGTGCTCGCGTTTCGCGATCTCGCCGGCTGGACCAAAGTCGGTGTAAGCCCAGGCTTTGTCGCTCTCGTTAGGCGTCGCCTCAACCGCGACGGCGTGTGATTGTTCGTAAGCAGCAATGATCGCCGCAGCGGGATCGCCGGAAATCGTGACGTTGCCGGTCACAGTGACGAAGCGATTATTCGTGCCGAAGTTTTCGCGCAGCGCGGCAACGCAATCGTCGGTCGTGATTTTCTCGAGCGCAGGTTTTCCGAGCGCGAGATCGTCAGCCGGTGTGGTGAAAACCTCGTGGTCGAGCAGGCTTTGCGTGATCTCGTTCGCGAGGCGATCCGAGTGGCGCGTACTTGCGGTCTTCACCGCCTGTTCGAGCTGGTTCAATTGATTCGCGACCGCTTCATGCAATTCCGCGGCGGTGAAACCATGCTCGAGCGCACGCCGCAATTCCTGCTCACCGACGCCGAGAGCGGAGGTCCATTGCTCGGGTTTGCAGGTGATCGAGATGCTGGCGTCGCGCAGGAAATCAAATTCTTCAATGACGTAGGCGCTCGCGCCGGTGAAGGGCGCGTTCTCCTTCTTCGCGAGGATCGAGAAACGGCGGTTCAACATCGCGAGCGCGAGTCCGCGCCGTAGTCGCTTGATCTGGCGCGCCGCGGTGTCCGGCTCGCGCTTGTACGGCGCGATGTTGGTGAGGAGAATGTTCGTCGCCGGCGCTTCGGGTTCGGCGTGGAAGATCGGACGAATGCCTTCGACCTCAGGCAGTTTGCCTAACGAGGGATCGTGGCGGACTGGAGCACGCGCCGTCAGATTGCCGAACGCGCTCTTCACCATCGTCTCGACGGCCGCGGGATCACCGAAGTCACCGACTACAACCGCGACCATCCGTTCCGGCCGATACCACGCGTTCCAGAAATCGGTGAAGCGCGCACGCGGCGCCTTCGTAATCACCTCCGGTTCGCCGATCGGCACGCGCCTAGGCAGCAGCGTTGAGCCGAGCATCGCATTTAGCTGCGCGACGAAGGTGCGATAGCCGACCGAATCACTCGCGCGCTTCTCGGAGAGAATCACACCGCGTTCCTTGTCGATCTCGGCGTCACTCAAGAGTAGTCCGCCGGCATAATCACGGAAGACGCGCAGGCCTTCGGTGAGACTGGTGTCATCGGCGTGCGCGAGCTCGAGCTGGTAGACGGTGCGATCGAAATTCGTGCTCGCGTTGGTGTCGCCGCCGAAGCTCATGCCCATGCGCTGGAAGAACTCGACCAGCGTTCCGGGCGGATAATGCTCGCTGCCATTGAAGGCCATGTGCTCGAGGAAATGTGCGAGCCCGCGCTGATCGTCCGCTTCGTTGAGCGAACCGGTGAGCACGAGCAGACGCAGCGACGCGCGGCCTTTCGGCTCGTGGTTAGGCATGATCACGTAGCGGAAGCCATTGGCGAGC
>JBJMWV010000046.1:0-4946 GCA_045809985.1 Chthoniobacterales bacterium
AGACCAGTCGCGCCGTCGGCGGCAGTCGCGATCGTGAACCCGTCAACCTTGCGCAGGTTGATGCTCAGCATGTCGATCACGTCCGGGTCGTCCTCGATGATCAGGATACGGTTGCTTGACTGGGCGGACATGAGGCATTCCTAGCTTTAGCGCATGCGTCAATATCACGATCTGCTCCGCCACGTACTGGAAAACGGCAGGCCACGGACAGATCGCACCGGCGTCGGGACGATTTCAGTCTTCGGCGCGCAGGCGCGTTTTGATTTGCGCGAAGGTTTTCCGCTCCTCACGACGAAGAAGCTGCATCTCAAGTCGATCATCTACGAGCTGCTCTGGTTCCTGCGTGGCGAGACGAACGTGAGCTATCTGCGCGACCACGGCGTCACGATTTGGGACGAATGGGCCGATGCGAATGGCGATCTCGGTCGCGTGTATGGCGCGCAATGGACGGACTGGCGCGGCGCGAACGGCGAACACATCAACCAGATCGACAATCTCATCGCGCAAATCCGGAAGAATCCAGAGAGCCGGCGCCTGATCGTGAGCGCGTGGAACCCGGCGGAGATCGGAACCATGGCGTTGCCGCCGTGTCATGTTCTATTCCAGTTCTACGTCAACGACGGCGAGCTGAGCTGCCAGCTTTACCAGCGCAGCGCCGATCTCTTCCTCGGCGTTCCGTTCAACATCGCGTCCTACTCGTTGCTCACGATGATGGTCGCGCAGGTCTGTGGCCTAACGAGTGGTGAATTCGTTCACACGTTCGGCGATCTGCACCTGTATCAGAACCATCTCGAACAGGCGCGCGAGCAACTGTCGCGTGAATGCCGGCCGCTTCCGCGGATGCGCTTGAACCCTGAGGTGAAGGATATCCACGAGTTCCGCTTCGAGGATTTCCAGCTCGAGAACTACGATCCGCATCCGAGGATCAAAGCTCCCATCGCGGTTTAGTTCGCAACGCGCGCGACCTTTGAAGCATTCGGCGGTTGAATCGTCGAAAGCTAGCTATGGGAATGCGAAAAGGGATCTTCGCCGTTGTTCTACTTCTACTCACCACCGCGATCGGCTTCGCCGCGCCGGGTTATCAGGTCGAAATCGATTTGCAACAGCAGATGGCTTATCTGATTCGCGGGCGCACGCTTGTGCTCTCGAGTCCGATCTCGACCGGACGCTCAGGCCATCTGACCGAGACTGGCTCCTTCAAGATCATCGAGAAGGAGCGCAACCATTTCTCGTCCCTCTACGGCAAGATCGTCGACGCCTACGGCCGCACGGTCGTGGCCGACGCTGACGCAGACATGAAGGTGCCTCGCGGTGGCAAATTCATCCCAGCGCCGATGCGCTACTTCATGCGCTTCCACGACGCGATCGGCATGCACGCTGGTTACTTGCCCGGCTATCCGGCTTCACACGGCTGCGTGCGAATGCCGGAGCAGATGGCGATCGCGTTCTTCAATGCGGTTGATGTCGGAACGCCGGTGCATGTCTTCGGTCGCACTCCGCTGCAACGCGATTACTTCCGCTACGGTCCACAACCCGCTCAACCTCGTCCGCAGCGCGAATATCAACGTCGCGCCTTCGGGCCCGGTGTCATCGATCGATTCAACCCGCCGGTTTACGATCCGCGCGGCACTCCGGATCGCTACTAAGTAACTGTAAGTCTCAGCGCGTTACTTGTTAACGCTGGCCGTCTTCGGACCGGCACTCAGGTCAACGAGATCGCCAAGAATGCTGAGCGCTTCATCACGAATCGGATCGAGCACGGCTTCTTTGGTGTCATCGCCGGCAAGCGGATCGCTATCGGGATCGGCCGCGACTTCGGGTGCCGCGGTCGCCTTGTTCGCGGCGGCAAGCTTACCCGGAAACGTGATGAGCTGGAGATTCGGCTTATCGACGGTATCGAGTGTGACACGGTAAATCTTCGTGTCGTCGTTCTGGCGCGCGAGACGATCCTTCGCGCGCGCTTCCTTGCGCTGCTTATCCTGGTCAAGCTCAGTGCGCCGGACGTCTTCGTTCAATGAAATGCGATTCTCGTCCAGCTTCTGGCGCAAGCGCTGCATATCTTCCATCACGTAGTGGAATTCGGGCTCACCTTTGATGCGGGCTTCGGAGCGGCGCTTCAGTTCTTCGAGATAGACGCTTGGAGGCTCCTGCCATGTCGTGTAGCGGGCCTTCGGCACCTCGTCGTAAGGAAGTGCATTCTTCAGTGAGCCTTCACCGTACTCCGGCAGGTCGGTCAGCGACGGAATCACAATGTCAGACGCAACACCGTTGAGCTGCGTCGAACCACCTGCGACGCGGTAGAACTTCTGGATGGTCAACTTGAGCGCGCCGTCTTCCTGTGAAGCGCTGCCGAGCAGCGAAGTGAACCGACCGATCTCGAGGATCGTCTGCACGGTGCCTTTGCCGAACGTGTTCTTGTCGCCGACGATCAGCGCGCGGTTATAATCCTGCAGCGCAGCCGCGAAAATCTCACTCGCGCTTGCACTTTGACGACTGGTCAGAACAACCAGCGGTCCGCCATACGCGATGCCCGGATCGGGATCACTCGAGACGACGATGTTTCCGTTCGAGCCCTTCGTCTGCACAATCGGGCCAGACTTCAGGAACAGACCCGTCAGTGAAATGGCTTCTTCAAGTGAGCCGCCGCCATTTCGCCGCAAATCAATCACGAGGCCGGAGATTTTCTCCTTCTTGAGGCGATTCAGCAGCGCGACCACGTCCTTCGTCGTGCTCTTCTGATGCCGCTCCATGTCAGCGTAGAATGACGGGAGCGTGATCCAACCGAGCTTCACCGGCTCGCCGTTGCGATCTTTCTTGATGACGATGTCGGCGCGCGCTTCCTGGTCCTTAAGTTTAATTTCATCGCGCACGAGCTCGATCGTCTTGCGCTTGGAAGGGTCGGCTGCGTCCGAAGGAATGACGAGAAGGCGCACTTTGCTGCCCTTCTTCCCGCGGATCATCTCGACGACTTTGTCGAGACGCATGTCGCGCACATCCTGAAACTCCGCTGGACCCTGCGCGACCGCAGTGATGCGGTCACCGACCTTCACGCCGCCATGCTTCTGCGCGGGGCCGCCGGGGACGAGGCTCTCGATTTTCGCGTAACCGTCTTCTGTGCGCAGCATCGCGCCGATGCCGACCAGCGACAGGCCCATGTTGATGCTGAAATTTTTCAGGTCGGCCTTGCTCAGATATTCGCTGTGCGGGTCGTAGGTTTGCGCGAGTGCAGCGAGGAACAACTTCACCTGCTCGGGCTGATCTTCCTCGTGCACGTTGCGCATCAGGCGATCGTAACGGCGCGCGACCAACTGCGGGCCCGGCTCGATCGGATGCTCGCTCAGCTTTTCCTGCAGAAGCTCATTCGCGATCCGCGCGTTCCAGATTGCGTCCGCATCCGCTTCATCTTTCGGCCACGGCGCCTTCTGTCGGTTCAACTCGATCGTCGTGTCGCCCTTGAATTCGGTCGGCGCGTGCTTGAGCGACTCCTTCACCTTCGCGACGCGATCGTCGACACGCTTCTGGTAGAGCTCGTAAATCTCGTAGGCCGGCTTGAGGTTACCGAGCAGAACATCGTCATCAATCGAGCTGCCGTACTTCGCGTTCAGCGAGTCGACGTCCTGCTGGGTGAAGAACAGATGGCTGAAGTCGAGGATCTCGAGATACGTCTTGAGGAACTTCTTCGAGACCTCGTCGTTGAGCGGCTGATGGGTGTAATGCCCCTCCTCAAGCAGTCGACCGACGGAAACCTCGACCTGTTCGAGATCGGACCGCGCTTGTAGAGGCTGCACCGCGATGACGAGCGGAAGGAGCGGCGCGATAAGCGCAATCGACCGGCGAAAAATGAGCTTCATTCTTGGATTTAGCGGTTTCGTATGCTCGCAGAGTTCACGATTGAGCGCAACAAGCGCATCGGCATGTTCAGCGGCAAGGAAGTGAGACAACGCGCATCCGAAGAGATTCAATCTTATCCGTAAGATGCTGGGAAATTCGCGGCTCGGCCAAATCACTGACGGCAAACGATTACGACCGCAACGGAGGAGCCACGAGGATGATGAAGTGTGAGACGTTCTGCGGCGGGATATTCGAAACGAATTGCTATCTGCTGCATGCACCGGAGGGATCGATCCTGTTCGACGCTCCGGATGGCACCTGTGAATGGCTCGAATCGCGCGATATTCAGCCGAAATTGCTGCTTCTGACGCACGGGCATTTTGACCATGTGCCGGACGTCGCGAAGATCAAACGTCGCTTCGGCTGTCAGATCGGCTGTCACGCCGACTGCGTGCCGATGATTTCAGATCCGGAATTCTTCCGCAGCTACGGCTTCGCGCTCGAGATCGAGACGGCTGAGCCGGACTTCCTCATCGTAGCGACGCCGAGCCGCAGATTCCTCGGCGCGGAATTCGAAGTCTTCGACGTGCCGGGGCACTCGCCGGGCAGTCTCTGTTTCCTTTCGCGCGAAAGCGGAATCCTCGTCGGCGGCGACGTGCTTTTCGCCGGCGGCGTTGGCCGATTCGATCTGCCTGGTGGCGACGGCGAGCTACTCTTTCGCGGGATTCGCGAGAAGCTTTACCCGCTCGGCGACAACATCACGGTCCTGCCGGGTCATGGCCCGCCAACTACGATCGGCGAGGAGCGCCTAACGAATCCCTTTGTTCGTTAGCGCGAATCGCGCCGGTGCATGGCGCCGCGAAGGTCAGAAAGCTGCCCGCGGATGTCATCGATCCGACGGCGCGCTTCCCAGCCGCTGATTCGGCGCTGACTCCATGCCGCATTCAGACGGTCGGTGCGTTCGCGAATACTGTGGAAACGATCGCGCATCCAGCCGTTGCGTGAGTCACCGATCTCCGCGCGCGTGCGTGCGACGTCAGCATTCAGTTGATTTAGATCCTCGTGGACGCGGCGCTCCCAATCCCCGCCGCGCTGGCTACGGTAATCGCGATCTG
>JBJMWV010000047.1:0-2647 GCA_045809985.1 Chthoniobacterales bacterium
CTCATCATCGATGATGAGCGCCCAATCCTGCTCACCCTCGATGCCTTGCTCGGGCGCCACGGATATCAGTCGATCCCCGCCGGCACCGCGGCGCAGGGCCTGAAGGTGCTGAAGACCGAGACGCCCGCAGTTGTCTTGCTCGATCTGCAACTCCCCGACGCCGATGGGCTCGAGATGCTCGACCAGATCAAACACGAGCATCCCGGAACGCAGGTCATCATTCTGACCGCGCACGATTCGTTGAACAACGCAATCGAATCGATCAAGCGCGGCGCGTATCATTTCATCAGCAAACCGTACGCGCCGGAAGAGCTGCTCAGCCTCATCGAGAAAGCGATCGAGAAGCAATCGCTCCTGCGCGAAACGGAGGAACTGCGCGAACGCACGCACCAACTCGAGAAGCGGCTCGAGATTGCCGAAACGCGACTCGCTCCCGTCTTCAAGAGCAAGGCGATGCAGGAGATCCACGAGCTGATCAACGCGATGGCACCGTCTGAAGCGAACGTCCTCATCACCGGCGAAAGCGGCGTCGGCAAGGAAGTGATCGCGAACGTGATTCACAGTCGCAGCCGGCGCTCGACCAAATCGATGGTGAAGCTGAACTGCGCCGCGTTTCCGCAAGCCATGATCGAGGGCGAGCTCTTCGGTTATGTGAAGGGTGCGTTCACCGGCGCGACGAATGACTTTTCAGGCATGATCGCGGCCGCGAGCGGCAGCACGCTCTTCCTCGACGAGATTTCCGAGATGCCGGTCGAATTGCAGACGCGTTTTTTGCGCGTCCTGCAGGAACGCGAATATCGCCCGCTTGGCAGCACGAAGACGATGAAGGCGGATTTCCGTGTCGTTGCGGCGACGAATCGCCCAGTCGCGAACGCATTATCTGAAGGACGCCTGCGCGCTGATCTCTACTACCGCATCAACACATTCCAGATCGAAGTGCCGCCGCTGCGCCAGCGGAAGGAAGATATTCCGCCGCTGGTCGGATCATTCGTTAGGCAATTTGCCCAACAACTCGGAAAGAAAGAACCTGAGATCACACCGGAAGCCTTCCAGAAGCTGCTCGACTACAGCTGGCGCGGCAACGTGCGTGAACTGCAGAACGCGATCGAGTATGCCGTCGTTCTCGCGCGAAACGGGCAAATTGGGACGAAGGAATTGCCCGCGGAAGTGCAACTGCCGCCGGTGCTGCAATCAACGAGCGCGCCAGCGCCGGCGCAAAATGGCGACAACGTGACGAGCCTCGATCAACTCGAACGCAACGCGATTCTACATGCCCTCGCGCAGTGCCACGGCAACAAGAAGAAGGCGGCGCAACTTCTCGGGATTCAGCGGCCGACGCTTTACAATAAGATGAAGCGTTACGCGATCGAGCTCTGAGGCTCATCGCTTTTCGCGCCTAGCGCCTCGCGCTACAATGTCGCGGATGCCAGTTCATCTCGACAAGGTTCTCGCTCACGCTGAGCGCGAGCTTGCGCCGGCCGGCGGCCTGAGACCGACGGACATCCTGCCGCTTTACCGCAAGTTCCTCCGCATCGAGGAACATCGGCTGCGCCTCAAACATCAGGCGGGTGGCGGCGGTCGCGAGATCTGCACCCGCCGGCGGAATCTTGTCGATGTCCTTCTGAAACATGTTTTCACCGCTGCGGACAATTTCGCGCAGCGCGAAAGCGGACTGGGAAGAGCGCCACTCGCGCTCGTTGCGCTGGGCGGTTACGGGCGCGGCGAACTGAATCCGTACAGCGATGTCGACGTCATGTTTCTGCACGATGCGGAGAGCCTTGAGGTCTCGCCTTACATCACGCAAGTCATCGAGCAGATTCTGTATTCGTTTTGGGACATCGGCTTCAAGGTCGGGCACTCCACGCGCTCAATTGCAGAAGCGGTCGAGCAGGCGAATCGCGAGATGCACTCAAAGACGGCGATGCTCGAAGGCCGCTACGTCGCGGGTGATCGCGAACTGGAACGCGGGTTTCGCAGCGCGTTTCGCGCGCAATGCGTGGAGGGATTTGAGCGCGAATATGTCGAGCTGCGGATGGCAGATCAGGCGGCCCGCCATGCGAAGTTTGGCAACAGCGTCTACATGCAGGAGCCGAATTTGAAGAGCGGTTGCGGCGGTCTGCGCGATTACCAGAACCTGCTCTGGATCTCTTCGTTTCGTGAAGGTGCGCTAACGACCACTCATCTCGTCGGCAGCGATTGGCTCAGCGCGAGTGACCAGCGACGGATCGATGCGGCTTACGATTTCCTGCTCCGGCTGCGCAGCGATCTGCATTACGCGACTGGCCGCGCGACCGACGTCCTGCATCTAAATCTGCAGGAGCAGATCGCGACGCGCCTCAACTACACGCGCAAACGCCAGGAGCCGCTGAGCGAAGCGCTCATGAAGGATTACTACGAGCACACGCGAAACATTTTTCGCGTGACCGAGCGCATCACGGAGCAATTCGCTTCCGGCCGCGCGCTCGATGCCTCGCGGTCGTTCTTCGAGTTTCTCGCGCCCGCGACGTCCGAAGAAGAAGACCTCGGCGAATTCGTTAGTCGCGACGGCAAGCTTTTCGTGAAAGATCCGGATCTGCTGCAGCGCGATGCGACAGCGATCATGCAGCTCTTCCAAGTGGCGCAGCTCCATGGATGCGAGTTGAGTCCC
>JBJMWV010000048.1:0-5141 GCA_045809985.1 Chthoniobacterales bacterium
ACTCACGGACGTGCCGCGACTCCACGTTATGTGCTCGATAGCACGCCGGTGAGTTATGAGGCGTCGTTGCGCTTCTGATCCGAACCTGGCGCTCGACCGCGCCTTCTCAGCGATGCATAAGGGTTTCTTCGCGCTCGCTTTTCTCCTGACTGCAGGCTTCGCCGCCGCACAGGAGCAATCGGCTGACACCGTCAGTCGCGAGGTGAAGGACATCTTCGAGCGCTCGCGCAAGGCGGTAGTGAAAGTGCGCGCCGTCGATGAGCACGGCAAACTCGCCGGCACCGGTTTCTTTATTGATCCAACCGGAACGCTCTACACCGCGTTCTCAGTCGGTGCTGAAGCCGACGACATCACGGTCGAATTCGAAGGCAAGGAAGTCCCGGCGCATCCAGTGATGATTGATGCTCGCAGCGGCATCGCGATGCTGAAGGTCGATGTGCCCACGCCCGCATTGCCGATCGGCAAATCAGATCAACTCGAAGTCACCACGCCTGTGCTGACCGTTGGTTATCCACTCGATCTGCCACAGACCCCGAGCTTCGGCATGGTTGCTGGATTCGATCGCAAATTTCTCGGACGTTATTTTTCCACCACGCATCTGCGCGTGAACGTTCCGACGCAGCGCGGTGAAGCCGGCGCGCCGTTGCTCAACATGAAAGGCGAAGTGGTCGGCATTCTTGTTAGTAGCATCGATAACGGCTCGGCGTGTTATGCGCTGCCGATCGATGCTGCGGAAAAGATTCGCAGCGATTTCGTGCGGTTCGGCGAAGTGCGCCACGGCTGGGTCGGAATCAATGTGGCCGAAGCACCGAATGAAGTTGAAGGCTCACGCGCGCAGTTCACCGACATCATGCCGGGAACACCGGCCGCTGATTGTGGAGCGCAGGCTGGCGACATCCTCCTCGAAGTCGGCAAGAAAAAGGTGCATCAACCCGAAGACGTGATCGACGCATCGTTCTTCATCACTGCAGGCGAGAAAGTTCCCATTACAGTGATGCGCGGAAAAGAGAAGCTAACGTTCGAAGTCGAAGCCGGCTTCCATCCGGCCACACAACATCCGCCGGTGATTGCATCACCGTTGTCGATTCACGCCGGGCTCGATCGCACGCCTTAGTCGGCGCGCGCTATTTCCGGTAGTCGTCTTTCGCGTAAGTCTGCGTCACGTGACGCGAACCGCCCCAGCGGAACGTCACCGCTGCGCTAACGATATCGACAGACGCATCATAATTTCCGATTAGCTCGTGACCTTGTGAGTCAGTGAATTCGGAACGCGGCTCATCCACGAACAAGTGCGAGTAACCGACATCGACATCCATCCAGTTTGTTGGTGACCAGCGCAGGCCGGCGGAGAGGAAGTACCGATTGTTATCCGGAATGCGTGGGGTGCGAAATTCGGGACCACGGATCGGCGTCTCGTCGTAAGCGAACCCGGTGCGCAGCGTGAGCTTCTTGCTCGCGTACCATTCGAATCCGATCGCGTAACGCAGCGCGTCTTCGTAGTTGATGTTCAGCACGTTCTCGGGCGTGCCTGGATTCGAGAAGACAATCGGCACATCCTGCAACCGGCTCCAGCGCGTCCAGGTGATATCACCGAGGACGGCGAACTGCCGCGCGAACCGCTGATACGCGCTGAAGTGCAAGACGTCCGGCAGATCAAGTGATGCCGTTCCGCCTTGTGGAAAGAAGATGTCCTGGAACGCAGTCGGACTTGGAAATTGCACCGGCGCGCCCGGCGCTGTGATCAACGGCACGCGGCGAAAATCAGCGTCGCCGTTGAGCGTGTGGTCGATCGCTGAGCGGTAGCTGAAACCAACGCGGCCTTCCTGGAGAAATCCGCTTTCGTTAGCCGGTTTCAGATATTCAAACAGCGCGCCAAGCGTGAATCCGACCGCCCAATCGTCTCCCGTGATTTCCGTCACGCCATCGGCTCCCTGCGGAACAAACCCGGCGTTCGTGTACGCCTGCCGCGTCGCTGCGATGATGCCGGGAATCGCAGGCGCCGGGACGCCGCGCGCCGCGAGGATAGCAGGCAAAGCAGCGTAAAATTGCGCGAGCGGTTGCTGCGCAGCGAGACCGAAGTCGATCGCCTGTGTCAGCCGCGCAGAAGCGCGTTGCACATCGAGACTCGCGCCGAATGAGAGCCGGTCGAAAACCCGATACGAGACCGTCGGTTGGATATCGACCGTGGTGAGCTTCGTTCGGAGCGAGGCATAGCGGCCAAACCAGCCGGGATCGTAGTTAGTTTCCAACCCGAACGGCGCCGTGATCCCAACGCCGACACTCAGATCGCCGTAGCTCTTCCCCCGAAAGATCGGCTGCGTGATGTAGAAATTCGGGATGACGTGGTCGACGCCGGCGTCGCCACCGTTATTGCCGACGAGGGGAAGTCCATCGAACGGCGTTCCCGGCAGATTGTATCGCGAGCCTTCGATACTGAACTTGTCCGACGGCGCGATCAGGTTTGCACCGAGTTGCAGTTCACCCTGCTCGAGCAGCACCACGCCAGCGGGATTGAAGAACAGCGTGGAAGCGTCTTCGGCCTGGGCCGCGCCGCCCGCGAACGAGAGGCCGAGGCCGCTCACGCTCTGTTCGTTTAGGAGGAAACTGCCGGCACGCGCGGCGAGCGGCGAGGAAAGAATCGAGAGACTGAAAACGACGCGGAGAATGGACGAGTGACGCACAAATCGATGGGCTACGACGCTCGCCGCACGAAGACAATCCTATTTTTCGACCAGCTTCCGGAATTCGGATTCGCTGACAATCTTGACCCCGAGTTGCTGCGCCTTTGTCAGCTTGCTGCCGGCGTCGTCACCCGCGAGCAGGCAGGTTGTTTTCTTGCTCACACTGCTGCTTACTTTCCCGCCGCGCGCGATGATCATTTCGGCGATTTCATCGCGCGGTTGACTCAGCGTTCCGGTGATCACCCAGGTTGAATTACCGAACGCATCGCTCGCCACCGGAGCTGGTTCGTGATTCACGAGTTCAACGCCGGCTTTTCCGAGGCGTTCGATTAACGCACGATTCGCCGGTTCCTGAAAGAATCCGTGGATGCTTTGCCCCACTACTTCGCCGACATCATTGATGCGCTGCAGCTCGTCGACGGATGCGTCCATCAATCGATCCATGCTGCGGAAATGCGTCGCGAGCGCGCGCGATGCACTCACGCCGACGTGCAGAATGCCGAGGCCAAAGATGAGCCGCCAGAGCGGGCGCGACTTGCTCGCTGCAATCGCGCCTAACAAGTTGTTGATGCTCTTCTCGCCCACGCGTTCGAGTGTGCCGAGCTTCTCCGCATCGAGCGCGTAGATGTCGCTCACGTCGTGGAGCAGGCCGCGCTCGACCAGTTGGCTAACGAGTGCTTCACCGAAGCCTTCGATGTCCATAGCGCCGCGTGAAGCGAAGTGCTCAATGCGGCGCCGCAGTTGCGCGGGACACTGCGCATTGACGCAACGAATCGCGACCTGCCCTTCGTCCTTCTGCACCGCGCTGCCGCACTCCGGGCAGTTTTTCGGCATTTGAAACTTCCGCTCCTTACCGGTGCGCAAATCGGTCCGCACACTCACGACCGCGGGTATGACTTCGCCAGCTTTCTCGATCACGACTGTGTCGCCGATGTGGATGTCTTTGCGGTTGATCTCATCCTCGTTGTGCAACGTCGCGCGCGCGACGGTCGACCCGCTGACAAAGACCGGCTCGAGTGCAGCGACTGGAGTGAGCACGCCGGTCCGGCCCACCTGAATCAGGATGTCGTGCAATTTCGTTTCCGCGCGTTCCGTTTCGTACTTGTAGGCGATCGCCCAGCGCGGCGACTTCGCGGTGAAACCAAGCTTCTCGCGTTGCGCAAAGGAGTCGACCTTCACGACTGCGCCATCGGTCTGGTACGCGAAGTCGTGCCGCACTTTATCGAGTTCCCGGATCGCCTTCAGCGTCTGGTCTAACGAATCCGCAGTCCACCAGCGTTCCGTTGTCGGCAGGCCGAGCTTCTTTAGAAACGGAAACAGCTCGGAGTGTCGTTCGAGCGCTGCGCCTTCGAACGCGCCAGTGCCGTAGAGGACGATGCCGAGCGGACGCTGCGCTGCCATTGAAGGATCAAGTTGTTTGAGTGAACCCGCGGCTGCGTTCCGCGGATTCGCGAACGTCGGCAGGCCTTCTTCTTCGCGCGTCGCGTTCATCTTCGCGAAGCCTTGCTTGTCCAGATAGACCTCGCCGCGAACCTCAAGCACCTTCGGCGCGTCGCCCTTTAAGCGCGCGGGCACGGAGCGGATTGTGCGCACATTTTCCGTGACGTCGTCGCCGATGGTTCCATCGCCGCGCGTCGCCGCATAACGCAGATGTCCATCTTCATAGAGAAGCGAAACGGCCACACCGTCGACCTTCGGTTCAATCACCACCGGAATGGTCTCGTTAGGCAAAAGTCGCTCGAGCCTGCGGTAAAAATCACCGACCTCCTCTTCTGAATAAGTGTTGTCCAGGCTCAGCATCGGCGCGCGATGCGCGACCTGCGCGAACTGTTTCAGGGGTGCGCCGCCAACGCGTTGCGTCGGTGAATCAGCCGATGCGAACTGCGGATGTTGCGCTTCGACATCGACCAGCTCGCGGTAGAGCTTGTCGTATTCGCGGTCGCTGATCGTCGGCGCCGCGTGTTCGTAGTAGCGGCGATTATGCTCGGCGATCTCCGCGCGAAGATCTGCGATTCGCTTCTGTGCGGCGCGTTCCGAGTCAGGCACGGCGCATCATACAAACGTGCGCGCGTGCGGCAATCCGCAGAGCTAACGCGGGACTATGGCTGCGGCGGCGGAACCTTGAGCAGGTCCGACTCGTCGAGTTTTGCCGGCGGCTGGTTCTCCTTCGGTCCTTCGCTCGGCGGCGCAAGCTCCACCGACGGCTCAGTCATCTTCCACGGCTTCGCTGATTTGGTAGCGGCGCTTTTCTCCTTCGCCTTCGACGATTTTTTCGAAGTGTGGTTCGACTTCGTGCTGCTCTTCTTCTTTGTGCTCGTGGTCGATGACTTCTTCGGCTCGCCTGCCGCGGAAGACGCGACCGGTCGTGGCATCTCGTTAGTCTCTTCCGTTGCGTCACGCTGCACTTCGGTGCGCAGTGTCGCGGTCAACGATCTGCTGGACTGCTCAAGCTCAGAGGCC
>JBJMWV010000049.1:0-9647 GCA_045809985.1 Chthoniobacterales bacterium
AGGAAACGACCGCTCACGACATAGAAGAACTCATCTTCATTGTCGTGATGATGCCAGTGATACTCGCCCTGCACGACCCCCATCCTAACGACTGCTTCGTCGACCTTGCACAGGGTCTGGTTGTACCACTGGTCTTTGCACGCTTCGACCAACCCCGGGACATCGATGACTTCCAGCGGCTCATTCAGAACGTCGAGCCGCGTGTTGTAGGAAAATCCCGCGGGCGATTGATCTCCAGGAGAAGCGCTCATGGCTGCTTCTCTCAACGCTCAACTACAAGCGCTCAACTGAATTCAATCGCGCTTCGAGACGCTGCCGGCGCCGCTGATCTGTTTCGAAACTGTCGGATTTCCTGAGTAAGTCACCTTGCCCGCACCTGAGATATCGACCTTCAGCGCATCAGTCACATTCACGTCTGCGCGCCCGGCACCCGCGATCGAAAGCTCCATCGCACGCGTGGTCAGTTCCTCGGCGTCTAGTCTGCTTGCGCCATTCAGATCGCTCGACATCGCGTTCACATTTCCGGTCAAGGTGGCGCGGGTGGCGCCGTTGCCATCCAGATAAAACTCAGGTCCTGCCAACTTCGCCGCGTTCAGTTTGACGGCGCCATTGAGTGTCACACGTGTGAGCGCTCCGCTAGAAACCGTAACCGTGATCCCGTGCGTGCCCTGCAGTGGTTTGACCCATTCGAGATGCAGCGTGCCGTCATGGAAATCGCTCGTGATGTACTCGAGCAGATTTTCGTCGGTGCGAATGGTCAGCTTCGGCGCGCCGGCCGTCCAATTGATCGTGAACGCGCCGTCCGCCTCCAGCTTGCTGAAGTCACTCGCCTTGCGCTCATCGGTCACGACGTGGCCGTTGCCGCGGATCCCGACCCAGTGGCAGCCATTGAGCAGGAGCAGCACCAGCGCGAGCACGGCGAGCGTCCCCAGCTTCAGCATCGCAAAGGGTCGGACCGGTATCGTCATCGTATTCATCTTGTGAAAATGAGATGCCGCGACGCTGCGTTTTGGATTCAAAAACTTCTCCACGCTACCGTTCCTCGCCAGGCTGTTGCAGCAGGTTGATTCGCTCCGACCGGCCGTTTACTTCTACCTCCAGCGTCGTGTAGGTCCAACGTCCCGCGGAGGTGGTGGCCACGGCGTAGAGGGTGCCGTTGGCCTTCGGACCAGAGATCGGGATGCCCAGGTTCGCTTCGCCGCCGGGTCCTTCGACATGCGTGCTGCCGGTCATGAACCAGCCGTCATTGATCGGCGATCCGAGCGCTTCGATGACCGCTGGATCGCTCTTCGCGCGGGAAAGCGCCGTCTTGTAGGCGTCGCTCTGCTTAAGGCCAGCGATGATTACGAAGACGATCACCGCAGCGAAAGCGACGATCAGGACGAGACAGCCTCCACAGCCGGTCGGGACGAGCCATTTCCAGTTACGCGACCACCAGTTCGGCCGCGGTCTGAGTGGAGGTGGCGTGTTTGGCGGCGGAACGGGATCCATGCGCGCGACGCTATTCGTCGCGCAATCGGCGGGTCAAGAGCGATGCGGCGCTCCTTCAGCGGGTCACTTCGTGATGTAGTCCCACTCCTCGCCGCCGCGCCTAACGAGTGCTTCGACATCTTCTCGCAGGACGAAGCGTTCGTCGGACAGCTTGTTCGCGGCAGCGGAGAACTTCTGCAGGTAATCCTCGCGGTCTGTGTATCGCTCCGCGATCGGGACGCGTGAGTCGCCGTCTGTCTTGGTTTTCGGCAAGGGTAGCCACGATCCGATGAAGCTGACACGTTCGTTAGGCATTCCGGTTTTCGCATCACGCAGATTCCAGCCGGTGTAAGTAGCGAGCGGCACTTCGAGCTGCGGCAAACGCACACCGCCGAGATCGTTTCCGTCTCTGTCCACTTGAGGGACAAAGCCCGGGAACGGCTTGCCCACACCCGGCGGCTGCTTCGTGATGATCCGCTTCTTCCATTGTGGACCGAAATCGAGGCGCAAGGCCTGATGCACGCGCTCCGGCACCTTCAAGTTCGCGATCTGCGGGAACTTCAGCTCTTCGCGCCTAACGAGTGTTTTATCAGCGAGCTTCGGATAACGGCTCGCCGGCGGCGCGGTGTCGTTCCGCACCCAATCATCCATCGCGATGAAGAGCGCGCGCCAGTAATACATCACTGGATTCGGGTTCGGCAGGTTCTGGCCGGCGAGACTCGACTCCGTCTCGGGCTTCGGCGGGAACTGTCGCGAGAAATGCTGCAGGCCGACGAGGAAGTAGATGCGCGAGTTATCCATCGGCGTCACATCGCGCGTACTATCCGGCGATGTGTGAATGAGCGAAGCAGCACGCGACCAATATTCGTAGGAAGTGTTGGTGTAGAAAATCTTCGGCAACACGCCCGCGGCCTTCGTGCGATCGAGCAGGCCGGCTGTCACTCCGGTTTCTGGTTCTTTCTGCGGCACATCTGTGAACGGGAACAGATCGGTCGGATAAAAGAGCGCGGTTGTCGGCTGCGCGTCGCGGGAAGGCTGCGCGAAACGATGATTGAAACTCCCGATACCTGCACCAGCGACGTGCACGAACATGCCGTCGATCGCGCGCTTCCCTGCCTCATCCGCGTTGAAGCCTTCGAGGAGAAAGTGCCGGAGAAATCGTCCGCTCTGGGAAATGCCTAACGAATAAACGCGCTCTGCCGGAGCCAGCTCATTGTTCGCCTGCTTCAGGTAGGAAGCGAAGTCGCGCACCGCTGCGAAGCCGAGTCCCGCAATGGCGGGATCCTGCGCGCGATACACCACCTCATAAATCTTTCCGGGTTCAAAACCGCCATTTAACCGGATCGTTCGCGCATCATCGCTGAACTGCCACTCGCCGCGGGGAATCGTCCGCCGTTGCGCAAAGGGCGCATCACGCACCGTCAATACGTTCGCCGGGTCTTGTGGATCGGAGCACGCATACTCCGTCCCGCCGATCGTGCCGCTAATCAGGTGCGCGAGCGGATACTCCGCCATCTTCTCGTTAGGCACGAAGTCGGCGCGCACCAGACCCGTGATCGGCTTCCCATCCGGATCATGCGCAACCGGCGCCTGCATGCGCATCATGTTCGGTTCGTCGCGCACATCCCATTGCCAGCCGAGCCACGCCACCGTCACGCCGCGACGCATGAGAAAACCGTCGCCGAATTCCTCTTCACTCACCGGATCGCGCGAACCTTTGCCGCCCTGCATGATCGCGAGAATTCCTTTCCCGCCGCGGTTCGGAATCTCGAGCAACACGGAGCCGCTCGCCCGCGCCGCATCCTTTGGTTTGAGAATGTAAAAGTCGGACGTGAATTCGACCTCGCCATTCGCATTCCGCGGCGCCTTCTCCAGATCGACGATCGACTTGTTAGGCGCCGCGTCGGGCTTCACTGCAAAGTGCACCTTCCCCACGACCTTCTCGTATGCGCCTGCGTCACGAAACACGCGGTCGTCCAGCACATCAGACCGCAATGTGACTTCGACGCTTTCAACGCGCGCTTGAACGCCGGTTGCGCCGGTAAAGAACGCGACCGCGGCGATAAGAGTGGAGAAACGCATCTCGAATGCTCGTGCGAATAAGATCGGCACTCAATGCAGCGACGGTCGCGAACTTCTTGCGACTCGGCGTCGCGAGCCCGCATGCTCGCACTCATGCGTAAGCCCAGCGCCGACCGGCCGACGACGTATTGCGCGCCCGCCTCACGGAACTGGGTCCTCGCCGCCACCATCCTCGCGTCGAGTATGGCCTTCATCGACAGCACGGTCGTGAATGTCGCACTCGCCGCGCTGCAGGCGGACCTGAACGCGAGCGTGCCCGACGTGCAATGGGTCGTCGAGGCGTATGCGCTCTTCCTCTCCGCGCTCATTCTGGTTGGCGGCTCGTTAGGCGATCATCTCGGCCGGCGGCGCGTTTTTCTCCTCGGTGTAACGATCTTCACCGGCGCGTCTGCGTGGTGCGGACTCGCCGGTGATATCCGGCAACTCGTCGCGGCGCGCGCGGTGCAGGGTATCGGCGCGGCGCTTCTCGTTCCGGGCAGTCTCGCGATTATCAGCAGCTCATTTCGCGAAGAAGAACGCGGGCGCGCCATCGGGACGTGGTCAGGGTTCAGCGCGATCACGGCCGCGATTGGGCCGGTGCTCGGCGGCTGGTTGGTCGATCACGTTTCGTGGCGCGCGGTGTTCTTCCTCAATGTTCCCATTGCCATGGCAGTCATCGCGATCTCGCTCCGGCACGTGCCCGACACCGCTGCGCGCAGGACGGAGCGGATCGATTGGTTAGGCGCCGCTGCAGCCGCGCTGAGTCTCGGCAGTCTGGTTTTCGGATTGATTGAATCGACGCGGCTCGGTTTCAGACATCCGGCAGTTTTCGGTTCAATTGCGATCGGCGTTGCCGGTTTCGCGGGGTTCCTCGTTTTCGAATCGCGCATCCGCAATCCGATGTTCCCGCTGCAGTTGTTCCGCGCGCGTACGTTCACCGGCGCAAATCTGCTCACGCTCTTCCTCTACAGCGCGCTCAGCGGCACGATGTTCTTCCTCCCCCTCAACCTGATTCAGGTGCAGCGATACACACCGACAGAGGCGGGCGCCGCGCTGCTTCCGTTCATCCTTCTGATGTTTGTTCTGTCGCGCTGGTCGGGTGGACTCGTCCATCGCTACGGCGCGCGCCTGCCGCTTGTCATCGGACCAATCATCGCGGCGGCGGCGTTTGTACTTTTCGCCGCACCCGGCGTTGCCGGCAGTTACTGGCTTACATTTTTTCCCGCCGTCGTGGTCCTCGGAATCGGAATGGCCGTCAGCGTGGCGCCACTCACGACTACGGTGATGACCGCGGTTTCCGAAGCGCGTGCTGGTATCGCCTCCGGCGTGAACAACGCCGTCGCGCGCACTGCCGGACTGCTCGCCGTCGCGGTGCTAGGGATTGTTATGCTGCAGAGCTTCAACCGCGCGTTCGACTCGCGCCTGCCTGCGCTCCAGCTTCCGTCCGAGGTGCGCGAGTCATTGCTCGCGCAACGTAGCAAACTCGCGGGCGCCGATGCGTCGGTCGCTCCGCCCGCACTTCGCGGCGCGCTACGGCAAGCGATCGACGGATCGTTCATCGACGCGTTCCGGCGGGTGATGTTCGTCGGCGCGGGGCTCGCCGTGGCCAGCGCACTTACCGCACTTGTCCTGATTCGCTCGAACGAAGCAAAGACGCCGAGTGCCTAACGAGCGCTCACCTCACCAAATGTGTGAGACGATCAGGAACGCGCCGCCTATCGCGACCACATCTTCGACAAGCGCGATGGGAAAATCCTTCCCAATTTCGTCCGCGAAACGGGTGCGCAGTTCAGCTCCGCCGAGCGTGCCGATAACCGCTCCGATCGCACCGGCAAGCAGGCCACCGATCATGTTCTGGTTCGTCCGCGACAACGTCAACGCGCCGCCGCACAGCGCTCCAGTCAGGATGCGTCCGGCGAATGCGAGAGGCCTTTTCCGGCTCGGCGTGAACGGCAGCTTGTCGCCGATCAGCTCAGCGAGCGCGAGCACGGTCAGGATGTAAGGCGTGTAGGCAAAGTTGAGGAACGCCAGCGGCGTCCCGGTTAAGTTCAACCATCCCAGACGCGCCGCCCAGCTTGTTACTGCCGGAGCGGTCATTGCGCGCAGCCCCGCCACCACTCCGATCAACAGCGCGAGAAGGTAGATGGACATTGTGTTTTCGGTTGTGACCGGTTCGCTACGAAGAAGTTACTTCGGAGCCACAAGACGATGGATCAACAAAGCGGGAATGCAGGCACTTCCTTTCGTTTTTCGTGATTCAACACTGCGGCAGGACCGATAAATTTCCTGAATCCAAACGGCGCCTTTGCTCCGTCCATTTAATAGAAGCCATGGAAACGACATACCCACAACCGCCGCCACTGCCCGTCAGCGCCCCAGCCGTCACCAACGTGCGGCCCTCGGCTGCCTTCTGTCATGCCAGCGCTTTGCTCGGCGTCTTTCTGCATTTCCCCGGTCACCTCATTCCGCCGCTCATCGTCTGGCTGATGAAGCGCGACGAATCACCCGAGCTCGACGCGCACGGCAAGGAAGCCGTCAACTTCCAGATCTCAATGCTGATCTACAACGCGATCGCCGCCGTGTTCTGCCTCGTCCTGATCGGCTTCTTTTTCCTCGCCGTTCTGTGGGTGCTGAATGCGGTGCTGGTGATCATCGCCGCAATCAAAGCGAGTGACGGGGAATTCTACCGCTACCCGATGACGATCCGGTTCATCCAATAGCGCACGCGAAGAACTTAGCGCGTCGCGCCGGCCATTACGTCGAGCGGCTTGAGCGGAATCGAGAACGGCTCGAGCGGCATCAATTCGTCGTGATCAAGAAACTCCGCGCACGTCGCGAAGAACTCCTCGGTGGTGGTGACGCGCCGGATGCGATGCAGGAACTCACCGCTCGGTTCCACGCCGAGTCCGATGAAGTTCATGTACTTCTTCATGTTCGTGATCTGCGCCGACTCACGAATCCCGCGAATGCTGACCGCGTCGTAGAGCGCGTGCACATATGCGAGCACGTCGCGACCAGTCGGGCAGAACACCGGCAGGCCTGCGCCGTGTTCGCGGATTTGGCGGAAGAGCCACGGATTACGAATCACGCCGCGACCGATCATCAAACCGTGCGCGCCAGTTTGCGCGAGAACTTCGTCGGCTTTGTCGGCCGAATAGATGTTGCCGTTCGCTAGCACCGGACACCGCATCGCTTCGACCGCGCGTTTGATGAAATCGTAACGCGGTGCGCTACGATACATCTCCTTCACCGTGCGCGCGTGAACGGTGAGCAGGTCTAACGAGTGCCGAGCGAAAATCGGCAGGAGCTCTTCATCGAAGAGCGACGCGTCCTCGAAACCGATCCGCGTCTTCACAGTGAAGGGGATCGCGATCGCTTCGCGCAGGGCGCCGAGAATGCGATCGATGCGGTGCGGGTCGCGCAGCAAACCGCCGCCCGCGCATTTGCGATACACGATCGGCACCGGACAGCCGAGGTTCAGATCGATCGCGGCGACAGGATGCTGCTGTAGCTCGCGCGCGCTTCGCATGAGCGCGGCGATGTCGTTCCCGATCATCTGCGCGACAACCGGCCGGCCTGTCGGGTTCTCCGTGACCGAAGCGAGGATGTTGCGATCCAGCCGCGACTCGGGCAGGACGCGGAAGTATTCGGTGAAGTAAACATCCGCGTTTCCGTAGCCGCTGATCAGCCGCATGAACGCGAGGTCCGTCACGTCCTGCATCGGCGCGACCGCGAGGACCGGCGCATCGCCGCGAAGCAGCTTGCGGAATTCGGCCGGCGCGTCCACGAACAGACGCTCGCCTATTCCTGCCGAGCCGTCATTCGCGACCACGAAAGTTGGCGGCGGCGACAAATGAACCTAACTGCGCCTGTGCAAAGGCCTATCGACGGAAAGATAGCCATTCATTTCATTCACTAGCGCGACGCGCGGCCGCTTCTTGTTCTTTCTTGAGCGCGGTTTCAAATGCCGCCTGCGCTTTCGCGACGAACTCCTTGTAACCGTCGGGATCGACGAAAACTCGAGGACCTTCCTCAGCGAGGTGCGGGAGCTTGCTTCTCAAATCGAAGTAGCTGCCGTGCGCTCCGAGGAAGATGTCGCACGGGAGCGAGCGCAGCACTTCGAAGGTGCGTGCGAAGTCCTGCGCGATGCCAGGGTAAGACGCCCGCTGCTCGCCACGATCGACAAAGTGGAAGTCCGACCAGAAGCTCACGCCGCCGACGACCACGACGTTGCGCAAGCGCTCGGGCGGCTCGCCCGGAAGGTGGACGCGTAACGTCCACGTGGTGCAGCCACGGGTGTGGCCAGCGGTTTTATGCGCGGTCAGCGTGGCGCCGCCGAGCTCGACCGTATCGCCGTCGCGCAACACGCGATTCACCTGCGCACGCGGGTAGGGCGGCAGCGCGCCGGCTGCGGCGAGAAAATCCGTACGGCCGCCGCTCTCCACGACATCGGCGTCGCCCTCCATGACCATGTCCTTCGCACCGGTCTCGTGCAGGATCTGAGCTGCGCCGCCCATGTGGTCGAAGTGCGCCTGGCCATTGAGGAGAATTTTCGTGTTCGCCCATTGAAATCCGAGTTGCTCGACGCTCGCACGGATCTGTGGCGGCGACGTATCGAGGTTGGCGTTGATGAGGATGTTACCGGCGAGCGTGGTGACAAGGAACGCCGCCAGGTCCTGGCTGCCGACATAGTAAAGGTTGTCCGCGATTTGGAATGGCGGCAGCGGCGTCGTCCAACTCGAGTCGATCTCTGCCGCTGCGGAAGCGGCAACAAATACGGCGAACAGCGGGAAGAGGCAGCGCATGTAGCTACTCAGACATGGATGGGCCGCGCGGCAATCGCTCTTCTTACGTCGAATGGGTCCTTGACCCGCCCCGACTCCGGCCTCGGTATCGCGCGATGAAAACAAAGACAATCGGTTTAGCCCTGCTGGTGACGATGATGGCAGGCACAATGTGTTTCGCTAACCCTTCGGCGGGCACGTGGAAATTGAACGAGAGCAAATCGAAGTTCAGCGGTAAGGCGCGGACGACGATGGTGGTGTGGGACAAAGAAGGCGACCAAGAGAGATGCACGGTCGACGGGACGGATGCCGACGGTAAGAAGACTCACACCGTCTGGACAGGGAAGCTGGACGGCAAAGACTACCCGGTCACCGGCGATGCGAACTCAAATACTCGCTCCTTCAAGTTGAGCGGCGATAACACCCTCGAAATGGTCAGCAAGATGGATGGGAAAGTCGTCGGCGGCGGCACGGTCGTGGTAGCGGCTGACGGAAAAACGCGCACCGTGACGACCAACAGCACCAATGCCAAAGGCGAGAAGGAGACCGACTCGCTGGCTTACGACAAGCAGTAGTCCCACTTACCCGAAACTGACCGGCGCAGCGTGCCGGCGAGGTTTTGCAATTCAGAGCGGCCGAACGTGAGGACGTTCGGCCGTTTCTGTTATGCGGAGTTCGTTGGCTTAGGCCGACTTCGTTTCGAGGTGAGGGCTGACGACGAACTTGAAGATGATGAAGCAGAGGCCCGACCCTGCTGCGAAGGCCGCGTGCAGGAGCCTGAAGTTGGTCGTGGGCCAGGTCTCGAGGAAGCCACCGATTTTGCCGACCGTCGAGTTGGCGGCGAGGAAGGCGATCGTGAGGAGCATCACCGCGATCCCGGTGAAGGTGATCGGGTCGGAGGCGCTGACGCCGCGTTAGCCTGTTGAGCGCGTCGGTCCGCGCCGGCAACGCAAAATCAGACCGGCAGCGCCCAGCACGAGCAAACATACAGTGCTCGGTTCGGGGACAACCCTGATCGTGGCGGTCAGGCCGGTCGAATCGGAGAACGCATCGCTGCCAGCGTTTACTCCGAAGTCGATTGTGGATCCCGGCAGAACCGCGACGATAAGATCGAAGGGGACAAACCCGCTGCTGTTTCCGGTGTTCGGGACGTCCGCATTGAAGAGATTGACGCCGTCGACCGTAATGAACCCGCTGGTCGCGCCGCTATCCTGGTCGTAGAACATGCCGCTGATCTCCACGAAGCCGGCGATGGCCAGTTCGCCTCCGGAGCCGACAGTGTAACGGCGCACCGCAGGGTTCAGCGTGTTCAAAGCCGGATGATTTATCGTC
>JBJMWV010000050.1:0-13232 GCA_045809985.1 Chthoniobacterales bacterium
TCGTCCCGCGCAGGTAAGACGTCTGCAATCGCTGATAATCATCGTCGCCCGCGAGATCCCAAATCATCAGCATCACCTCCGCGCCATTCACCGCGACCGTCTTCTTGTCGATCTTCACGCCGACGGTGGTGAGATATTTTTCGGAGAACATGCTGTGCACGAACTTCGCGACCAGGCTGGTCTTGCCGACGCCCGACTTGCCGATCATGCAGACCTTCTTCTGGATCATTGCGGCTTCGGCACGACTTTGAATTGCACGCGCCGCTCGGCTTCATCGGGAAGCGGCCGCCCGTCCGGTGCGGGTGGCGCTTTCACGCCTTCGCCAATCGGCTGCAGCATCTCCGGCGCGAAACCGCAGTTCGCGAGAAAATCGCGCACGCGTTCCGCGCGACGACGACTGAGATCGAGATTTTTACCGCCATCAGTTCCAGTCGCGTCGGCATAACCATGAATCTCAAGGGTGATGTTCTTGCCGAGTCGTTTCGCGGCGCTTTCGCAACGGCGCAGCTCTTCGGGCAATCGCGAGAGCGCGGTGAATCCTTCGGTCGCGATGTTGTCTTTGCTGACGAGAAAATAAACGAAGGCGTTCTCGATCACGGAGACGGATTGGAGGAAACCGCGGAGGTCGAGATCGACGATGTTGCGTTCGTCGACCGACGTTATTCCCGGGAGATGCGGCGCTTCTTCGCGGATTTTTCCGAGCCACGAGTGCGGCGCTTCGCCTGACAAAACGAGGACGCTGTTCTGGACTGTCGCGTTCGCGCCATCCGGAAGACCGAGCTGTTCGATGAAGCGCTTCTGCGCGAGTCGCGGATCGTAAACGACGTTGACGTCGCGATCGTTCAGCGACGTGACGCCCGGAACCAGAGTCGCCTCGTTGCGCACCCGCTGCAGCCATTCGTAGGGCGCGGAGCCGGTGATGTTGAGCGTGCCGTTTTCGACCGACAATGCGGCGCCCGCGGGAGTTTCGAAACGATGTTCAGCGCGGCGCTGCACGCTCGCCGAATCAAGCGCGAGATAATCTTTCCAATCGAAACGAACGCGCGACGGATCGATGCGCGATTGTTGCGCGATCGTGTTCGGCTCCGGAGCTGCGGCGTCGCGCAGCCCGCTGATCTCGGATTTTCCGAACCAATGCCGATGCGCATCGGTGACCACAATGCCAGGCTGCGCGTTCAGTTGCCTAACGAATCGTGACCACTTCGTTTTCGCGCGAACGAGGCTGACCAATGCCGCTGTGATCAGCGCCGCGACAACAACGAGCGTCAGGACAGCGCGCGTCGGCCGCTTCTTCTCTTTCGTCGCGCTGAATTGCTGATACAGACACGACTCGAGCTCCGATCGCACCGTTTCGAACTGCGCTGCGTCTCCATCGAAGGAGGCGAGCGCGGAGCCTTTCAGCACGTGAATCGATTCAATCGCTTCTTCGAGTCTGACGCGCAGATCGCGCGGCGGCGTGCCGCGGATCGCGGCGGCGAGATACGCATGACGTCCGGGAGCGATCCAGACCTGCATTTCACCGACGCGAAATTCCTCCAGCGCTGAATCACCGCCGACATCGAATGAGTCGCGCGCGAAATCCTGAATCGCACTCAGCATCCCCGCGACCATGTCGCTGTCTTTCGTGATCGACGGATCGGCCGCGACGTGCAGGAGAGACATGCTTGTTTCGCGGTGAATCAAGAACAGCTGTTCGACGCGAAAGACGAGACTGCGCAGGAGAACGACTTCCGCGAAACTCTTGCCCGTCCGCAGCGCTTCGAAGCGCCACTTCAATCCGCGCCACGAGAACGTGTGCTCGAGCGTTTGATTCAGCGATTGCAGCAAGCGCCGCAGGCTTTCGGCGATCGACCGGCGCACCATCGGGCCGATGATCGGATGCAGCGCTTCGACAAAAACGTCCGGGGTGTTCTGGATCGATGCCTTGACCGAGCCTTCAACGCTTGGCCGCAGCGCGCGTGAGAGTTCATCGTTCCGATCGCGGCTGAGCTTGATCGCTTCCGGTAGAATCGCGGCGACATCGTGCGAGCGGCGTTCCTTGTCCGTGAACTGGGTGCGCAGCTCGCGCAGTTGCTCGCGATCGCGGCTGAGAAGAAGCCGGCGCAGCTCCTCGAGTTCCTTCACCGCATCGGCTCGGGAGAGACGCATGCGCGGCGCTTACGCTCCCGGCACGTGGAACTCGTTCTTCAAACGCAACGCGACTTCGCTGAGCATCTCGGAGAGCGCTTCACGGCCGGTCATGGCAGTGCGGATTTGTTCCGCTTCGCGCGACAGGCCGGCCTGCATGTGCTCGTGTTTCGCGCGAATCTCCGCGCTGAGCGCGTTCGCCTGCGTGAGCAACTGCTGACGCAAATCCTGCAGCTCGCGTCCGCTTTGTTCGCCTAACGAGTTAATTTTCGAATCGAGCGACCGCGCGGTCTCGGCCAGATCACGCGCGAGTTTCTCGACATGCTGCGCACGTTCGGAGTGCTCCGCGCCTAACCGATTCCGCACCGACTCGATCTCGCCTTTAAAGAATCCTTCCAGTGCGTCGATCCGCTTCTGCACGTCGGCGCGCATCTCGGACGCTTCGCGCGCGAGATGTTCATCGAGCCGCTGAAAGCGCCCGTCGTAATCGCGCATTTGCGAGCCGAAGAGGATGTCGCGAATCCGATCGACCTTCGCGCCTTCATCGATGCCGCCGCCGCCGTTCCGATCACCCGGCGGATGGCTTTCATGCGCGGGTGCTTCCTGCAATTCCGAAGCGTTCATGGGGTTGCTCCTTTCCGGAGGCCCGAGTTTTAGCATCGCAAGACACGCCGCGGCAAGACCTTGCTCTGCGAGCGCTTTTCGCCGAGAACTGCGTCCGCTCCCCGGATCTGCGATGAAAGCGAACAAACTTGCTACGCTTGCCTTTGGCATGGCGTTCCTCGTGGCTGGTTGCAGTAAGCGCTCTGATTCCGCCGCGTCCGATAAGATCCGTGTCGGCTACATCGGACTGACCTGCGAAGCGCCGATCTTCAGCGCGGTCGAGAAGGGCTTCTTCAAAGAGGAAGGGCTCGAGGTCGAGCTAGTGAAGTGTGAGTGGGCGAACTACAAGGACGTGCTCGCGCTGGGTGGTTTCGATATCACGCATCATCTGATCATGTACTTCCTTAAGCCGCTCGAGCAGGGGCTTGACGTGAAGATCACGGGCGGAATCCATCGCGGTTGTTTGCGCGTGCAGGCGGCGGCGAACGGCAACATCAAGACGGTGCAGGATCTGCGCGGCAAACGCATCGGCGTTCCGGGCATGGGAACGCCACCGTTCATCTTTGCGAATCGGGTCCTCGGCGCGAACGGGATTGATCCCGGCAAAGAGATCACGTGGCGTGTTTTCCCCGCGGGCGAGCTCGGTCTCGCTCTTGATAAAGGCGAAGTTGATGCCGTCGCCGATTCCGAACCGATCGGCAGTCTGCTCCTCGCGGACGGCAAAGTGCGAAACGTGGCCGACCAAGCCGCGGACGCTCCTTACAAGGATGAATACTGTTGCGGCGTGATCGTGAACGGGAAGTTCCTGACGAAGAATCCGAAGGCTGCAGCCGCGGCAACGCGTGCCCTCCTCAAAGGCGCGAAATGGGTGGAAACCAATCCCGCTGCGGCGGCGCGTTTGTCGGTCGAGAAGAAGTATCTCGGCTCAAATCCGGAGCTAAACACAGTAGCCATCTCGCACCTGCGCTACATACCGAGTGTCTCCGGTGCGGATGCGGCAGTCCGGTCGGCTGCGGCAGAAATGAAAGTCGCCGGCATGCTCAGCCCGTCCACCGATGTGGCGAAGCTGGCCGAGCGGGCATTTGCCCACCTCGACGGAGTTTCTGACGAGTGGCTGAAGAATCTGGAAGTGGAGACGGTCGCCGGCGGCCAGGTGCCACCGGATCAGGATATCCGCTTGTATGCCGAGCTGATCCTGCACGATACGGAAGGCTCATGCTGCGCGAAAAAGAAGACGTCTCTCGCGGCGCAGAAATAACGACCGCGCGCGCAGACGCGACGCTCGGCGATGTCCGAGCTGAACGCGAGAGCCGGCGTTGGCGTACCTGGCTTCCCGTTCCGGTGGCGACCGCGATTTGTCTCGGCGTGCATTGGTACGTTTCGCAAGACGAGCCGCCGATCGAAACGCTCTCCTACTACCGATTTCTCTGGAGCTTCCTTGCCGTAGCTCTCGTGCTGGCGGTGCTGCAGATCGCATTGCCTACTCTGCGGCGCTGGATGCGGCGCATGGGTCCGATCTTCGCGGCCGCGTTACTGATGCTGGCGTTTTGGGAATTCATTACCGCGGGGCTGCGCTCGTTGCCACTGCCGTACTTCCCCAGTCCGGCCGGCGTGTTCCAGAGTCTGATTAATGATCGAACGCTGCTGTTCGATAGCACGTGGCACTCGCTTATCCTGCTTCTCGGCGGCTACACGCTCGGCGTCGTCGCGGGTCTGATCAGCGGCATCTGCATCGGCTGGTCGAGTTCCGTTCGCTACTGGGGCATGCCGGTGCTGAAGGTAGTTGGGCCAATTCCAGCGACGGCTTGGATTCCGCTCGCCATGGTCGTGTCGCCTTCCGCCATTTTCTCCGCGGCTGCGCTGATCGCGCTCGCGGTCTGGTTTCCGGTGACAATGCTGACCGCGTCCGGAATTTCGAACACGCGCGCATCGTTTCTCGACGTCGCCCGAACGCTCGGCGCACGGCGCAGCTACCTGATCTTTCGCGTCGCTATTCCCGCAGCATTGCCGAGCATTTTCATCGGGTTGTTCATGGGTCTTGGGACGTCATTCCTCACGCTCGTCGTCGCGGAAACGGTCGGCGTGAAGTCCGGCCTGGGTTGGTACGTGAGCTGGGCGCAAGGCTGGGCCGAATACGGCAAAGTTTTCGCGGCGCTCGGGATCATGGCGGCGTTCTTTTCGACAATTATGACGGCGCTCTTCAAGTTGCGCGATCGCGTGCTCGTCTGGCAGAAGGGAGTCATCAAGTGGTAGTCGCGGCGGAGGCTTCGTCCCTCCGCGTCGTCCGCGTCAGCAAAAGCTTCCCACGCGCGGACGACCTTGCCGAACAGCGGCTCGCGCTCGATTCCGTTTCGCTTGAGATCGAACCCGGCGAATTGGTCTCGCTCGTCGGCCCAAGTGGCTGCGGCAAGTCGACCCTCCTGCGCTTGATCGCGGGCCTCGATCTTCCGGATTCCGGCGAGCTCTTCGTGGGTCATGAACCGATCCGCCAGCCGAGCGCAGAACGCGGTCTGGTTTTTCAAGATCCGAATCTGTTCCCGTGGCTGACGGTTCGCGGGAACATCGAAGCTGGTCTTGTTGCACGCGGTGTTCTGCATGAGCAACGCGGCGCGGTCGACGAGTTCATGAGCCTGGTCGGACTCGCTGCGTTCGCGAAGTCGTATCCGCACCATCTTTCGGGCGGAATGGCGCAGCGCGTCGCACTCGCTCGTGCTCTGATCAACCATCCGAAGATCTTGCTGCTCGACGAACCGCTCGGCGCGCTCGACGCCTTCACCCGGATGCGGATGCAGGATGAAGTCCTGCGGCTCTGGGAGACGCGCCGCACGACGATGTTGCTCGTCACGCATGACATCGATGAAGCGATCTACATGAGCGATCGTATCGTGATCATGACGCAACCGCCCGGTCGCATCGACCGCGTTCTTCCGGTTGCCCTCGAGCGGCCCCGCGATCGCAGTAGCGCAGAGTTCCTGCACCTGCGCGGCGAAATCCTCGAGCTCCTGCACTTCGCAGGTAAGATCGACTGAACTCAGGCGCGCGGCTTAAACATCGCTGCATCCAGGATCGACCAGAGATGCACCAGCCATCCGAGCAGAAGGACCCAAAGAACTGCCGCGAGGCAGAACTGCACGATCGCCATGAGCAATCGGCCCTGCAGCAATTGCCCCAATCCTGGAATGAAGAAACTCGCGAGCGCGGCAATCACGTTTCCGGTTGAACCCTGTCCTGCCATAGTAAGAAACGCTTCTGCGGTTCGCGCGGAACCACAAGCAGTTTTCTCGCGCGTTTGAAGATCAGTAAGAAGTTGCGTTCAAGTCTCACGAGATTTCGGGACCGCCTGCAGAGCTACAAGCCGCGCAATCAGAATCGCGACGTAGAGGAGGCCAGTAATCGATTCTAAGGCGGCAAGCATCCGCGCGACGTCAGCCACGGGAGTAATGTCGCCGTAGCCAACGGTGCTAAGCGTGATTAAACTAAAGTATAAGCTGTTGAAGCCTTGCATCGTCGCTCCTGCATCGGGTGCAAGGTTAAATAAGAAAGCGTTCGGAATTAATTCCGCGACCAGCCAGTAGGCGAAGGTCCAGAGTAAGCCGAGAAGCAGGTAGGCGGATACAGCGGCGCACAGCACCTCCGCATTAACGACACGAGCGCTTAGGACGAACCGCAACAGATTCACGATCACGAAGAGGACCAGCAGGCTGCCGCCAACGAGAAACACTTCAGCCGGGAGCATCTCCGGCCGGAATTGGTGGATCCATCGACCAGCGAGAGTCGGTAGTGCCAGACCGGCAGCGATCAACGCGACGCTGCGGCGGACGGAGATCGCGAGTACGGCGGAAAGGAGAACGATCGTAAGCAGAATCGATTCAAGCAGGACACCGGCGGCGAGATGCGCGATGAAAGGAGCGCTTCCGAGCAAAACGGCGAGCGCGACCAGAAGCTCAATCGCGGAGAAGCGACGCCAGCGCGGCCGCATTCGTACAGCTTGAGCCATCTGAGGAAGCTTGTCGCTCCGACTACTCTTCCGCCATTAGACAATGGGCCTAGCCGCGCCCGTATCGGAACTAAAGCAGCGGACCGTCAATGGCGTGGTCACGCACCGCGAAATTACGCTTCGCTAGCTCTTGCTGGAGGAGCGACGACATCTGTCCCGAAAGAACGACCATCACCGGCTGTTTATGACCAGACTCAGCGGCGAGCTGCTCGAGCTGCCCCGCGAATTCAGCGGCGCCCGGCGTCCATGCGGCGTAGTCCCACTGCAGCGCGAGAACGATCGTTCCGTCCGTTGCAACCGCGATCGGGAAGTCACCGAGCATAACGATACGTCCGAGCGGCTTCTCGCTTGCGTGAATCTGGCTCATCAGCTTCGCGGTTTGGACGCAAAAAAGTGCGTCAGACTCACTTGAGCTATTCTCGGCGGCGCTATGAATGAACGCTCCGCGGCCGGCGACGTTTCCGAGAGACTTAAGGTTCGCGACAAACTCTGTCGCCTGAGTCGGCGTGAAGGCATCATTCCCAACAATTCGCCCTGCATCCGTGTCGCTCCCGCCCATCGCGCGCAATCCTGCGCGATTGATTGCCTTTAGCTCCGCAGGGGACTTCTCGCGTATCAAGCTCTCAATCCCACTGCTGACACTCGTCACGGTTAGCGCGGCGCCGGCAGGTCCAGTGATCGGCAGGGTAACTGCACGGAAGGCGAAACCACCCGCCCACGATGCCCAGGCGATGTCATCGAGCTGCTTTTGGATAACCGAATTCCTCGTGTAAGGATCGATCCCCATACTTAAGGCGATCTCGCGTTTCGCGTCCGAGTATCCAATTAGCTGCTCGGCCTTACTACCTTCCGGATCCGGGCCGCTCGATTTCTTTCCAATTCCTTTCACCGCGTTACCGGCCTTGCCCATGAACTTCATCACGCCTTTCGGGACGTTGCTGACCGCCTTCACCGGATCTTTGACGATGTTCTTCGCCGCATTGAGCGGACTCTTGGCTGCAGCAACGAGCGACTTGGTGAATTCCTCCGTCTTCGAGACGTCTTTGAGGTTCGCGATCGCGTAAACTTCCTTGATTCGACGCATCAACATCTCATTGCCGTCCGCCTGGAATATGCCGTAGTCGGAGTCGATGAAATACTGGTTGGCGCCATCGGAAGTAGTCACCTCCTCACGAATTCTGTAATGAGGTCCCTGCATTAGCTCCGGCTTAAGAATGTCGCTGGCGCGAAGGTCTGGGAGCGCTTCGTAAGGAGCAGTGACGGCATCAGCCGCTAGTGCCTCCAGCTGCTGAGCTGCATCCGACGATCCTGTGGCGTCAGGTTGCTGCGCGAAAAGCGCGAGGGACGATCCTAAACCAAGCGTAGCTACCAGCAAGACACTGGTAGCTACTTTCGATGATCGATTACCTGGAGCGCGCGCGGCAGTCACACGCTAGTGCTACTGCGCGGCGGGTGCGTCTGACGTTTCGTCCTCGTCCGGCACATCGTCTTCCGTAGCTTTCCAGGTCTTGTCAGGGTTATAACGCTCCATCGCCTGGAACTCCTTCAGGGTATCCTTGCCGAGGTCTTTTTCATATACGACTCCGTCGGCGCCGACGATGAAGGTCTTCACACCTGTCACGCGGTATTGCGCTGGAGCGGCGGCGAGCGCAAAGCCGCCGATCATTGCCCCGCCGACCATGAAGTCCATCTCACCCATTGGAGCGGCGGGACCTTGCCCCTTTAATACCTTGAACAGGTAGCCATGAAAGGGCTCGCCTTTTGTGTAACCCTCCTCGAGCGCGCGGGCGGCCTCTTCACCGACAGGGCCTTCCCATTTGCCGTCGGCTGTCTGCCAGGCGAGGCCGTCCTGCTTTCCTGGACTGCTAATGATCTTCTGTGCGTATTGATTTACCATCGCGCCATCATGTTTCTGCTCGGCGTATTCATGCTGCGCTTCGTCAAAGCCGCGGCAGATATTGATCGCGGTTAATTCATTCGCGCCGATGCGCCGATTCAGGATTTCTTCGCGACCAACCTTGGTATCGAAGGTCCACTTACCTTTGTTCTTAACCAGCGGGATAGGTAGCTCGAAGTTGTCCTTGCCGACTACGACGATCGCGTGGTTTGCATCCTTCTCGGGATTCTTGATGTCGAGCTTCTCCTTGGCCTTTTGCGCGAACTCCATGCCGCGCTGCTTGTCGCCGACCTCATCCTCCGAGGAGACGATGTCGGCGCTGTCAGGACCGAGGATCTTGGTGATGGCTTGCTGATCCCAGTTCGCCGCAGCCTCGACCAGGCTCTCAGCGGCTTTTTTGGGGTCATCAAACTGTTCTTGCTTGCCACTAGCGGCGTCCTGCTTTGCCGCAGGCGCAGCGAAGATGGTTGTCGCTAAGCAGCCGAAACTGACGATGAGATAAGCAGTAGCTTTATTCATACGGGTAAGTGTTGAGTTTGAGTTCATTGGTTTGTTCTCCTTATCGCCTCCGTCCGCCGCCGCCGCCGCGTCCTCCACCACCGCCGCGGCCACCACCACCGCCACGACCTCCACCGCCGCTGAAGCCACCACCACCCATGCTCCGGCCGCCTCTGCTGCTACTTGCGTGCGAGAAGCCGCCACCACCACCACCACCACAGCCGCCACCGCCGCGATAAGAGCTACCGCCGCCGCCGAGAGATCCACCGCCGCGCGAACCGCTGCCAACTGAGCTACTGCCGCGCGAGCTGCTAGCACGTGAAGCTGTTCCCCGCCCATAGTCGCCGGGAGAAACTTTTCGGCTTCCGATAAAGTCGGAACCGCCGCCAGAAGGACGTGTCGCTGCCCGGGCGCCACCGGCGCCGCCGGGACGGCCAGCGCCTCCCGCTCCACCAGGCCTACCAGCACTACCTACACCGCCAACTCCACCTGCGCCGCCGGGCCTGCCTGCTCCACCGGCACCACCAACGCCGCCAGGGCGACCTGCGCCGCCAACACCACCAACTCCGCCTGCGCCGCCCGGCCTACCTGCGCCGCCCACACCACCGACGCCACCAGCGCCACCAGGGCCTCTTCCGCCGAACTTGCCCGCCGTTCCACGATCCCCGTAGGGTGCGTTTCCGCGGTGCGCTGCGTTATGCCCCCATTTGCCGCCGCCCCCTTGGCCACGGTTAACGTTCTTGTTCGAGTTCCGGTTGAAATTGTTATTGTTATTAATGTTGATGTCGCCCCCACCCCAGTTGCAATTACCCCAGTTGTTGTTCGCCCAGATGCCGCCCGCAATGATGCCGGCGCCAAGCGCGAGTCCCATTCCGGGATAGTAACCGGGATAGGTGTACGGGTAATAAGGATAAGCAGGCGGACCGTAGACCACTGCCGGATCGTAGGACGGGACATAAACGACGTTCGGATTCGCCTGCTGAACGACGATTACTTCCTTGCCGCCCGCGACCGTTTCGGTTTTCACCACCTGCTCCGAGCTGGTCTTCAATGCGCCCTTGCTTTGCGCTTTGCCGCGCATGCGTTGCACCGCTGCGAAGACATCCTCCTGTTGGGCTAGGAACGCATTCCCTAAATCCGTCGTCCATTGGATATTCCCGGCCATCCTCTTCACCGCCTCGGGCACTGCAACCATGTTTTGAATAACCGGATCCCATGGTTGCTTCGCTACCGCATCCGCAAGCGCCTTGTCCTTAAGATTCTTGTTCTTCTCCATCCACTGCTGGAGCTGGATGATTTCCAAAGGATAAGTGGATGCGGCCAGCGTCTGGGCAAGCAACGGGTCCGGATAGAGAGCGATCGGCGCGACCAGCGAATCCAACTGATCCGCCGGGATCTTTGTTGCCGGTGCTTGTTCAGGCGCCGGTGTGGTGGTGGTCATTACTTGCGACTGCGCCGCGGGTGGTGCTGAAGCTGGTGTCGCTGTCGTTGGTTCGTTCTGCGCGAGCGAAACAGTTTGCGCCGAGATGATCGCCGCACTGCCGAGTAGAATTCCAAAGGTTCGGCAGAGTAACGTTCGCGACGAAGAAGGGGCTGCGTTCATAGGTTTGTCTCTTTCTCCAGAAGGGGCACTGAGTGCTTCCGGAAGTCTGTCCCGACTTCAGTCGGCGCGATATCAGACTTTGGGCTTATGTCCGCGCAATGCCTCTATCCGACCTTGGCCTTACCTTGAGCGGTGCTGCGAGTGCCTCAGCGTTTACGACAAGCGGGGCAAGGAAGTAATGCCGCCGGGTGCCACTAACGCAGCTGGCAGTGTATCACCACCAGTCGGAGCCGGATGCACCGTGCCAGGTTTCCACTTCCGCGGCATTCGCGAGGACCGCAGTTTCATAACTTGCGCTCTGGCGTTCCTGCCGCGCCATTTCACGGTAACGCTGGTACTCTGCTTCCTGTCCGACAAGGGCGAGGCCTTTTCCGCCGTCCTTGTAGACGAAGTACTTGTGACCCTTCACCGTAATCTCCTCCACCTTATAGGAAGGCAGTTTCGCGAAGATCTCTTTCTGCTCGGGCGTTTCCGGCGTGCGGACACGAAAACCCGCGGCGCCAAGGAGTGAAACCGTGCTCGCAGAAGGGCCCGTGGCACAACTCGCAACAAGGACGGCTTCGAAAAGGAGAACAATAGGTAGGAGGAAGTGCGGTAGTTTTGTTTTCATAAGGGCAGTTCTAGTGTGTCAGGCAGGAGCGAGAACACGCGGCGCGGCAGCAGTTTCGGCAGTGAAGTGATCGATTGCGTCAGCGAGAGTAGTAAAGCGATCGATCCGGCCGACAACTTCTTCTACTCCCTCCAACCGTAATATGTCGCGCACCTTTGAGCGGGCTTCGACGATCCGCAGCATCATGCCGCGCTTGGCCAGCTCCTTGTGCAAGCTGCGGAAAAGGTGTGCGCCGGACATGTCGATGTTCGCCGAGGTAGAAAGGTCACAGATGACGGCGCGTGGCTTCGGCTTCATACCGTCGATGTGCGTGAGCACCGTTTCAGAGATGTGCTCGACGTTGAAGTAAACAATCCCCGCTTCAACCCGGAAGGCGAGGACGTCCGGGACGACCTCATTAGTGTCGTGTCGTGACAAATCGGAGTAACGCCGCGTGCCCGGGATGCGGCCGAGAAAGGCGACGTGCGGCGCCGAGACTCGGCGGATGAGGAGGACGATCGAGATGATGACGCCGATCAGGACGCCTTTGAGTAAGCCCGCCCAAAGCACACCGAGTAAGGCGACAATCGCGACGAGAAACTCACCGCGATGATGCAACCACAGCCAACGTAACTCAGTGAACTTGAAGAGCCCCGTCACTGCTAGTAGAACGACCGCCGCGAGGATCGGCTGCGGTAGGTTGCGCAAAGTATGAGAGAAGAAAACCGCCACGAGCAGAATCAAAAGTCCGGAGATGAAGGTGGAAAGTGGAGTGCGTGCGCCGGCGCTTTCATTGACGAGCGACTGGGACATGCCGCCGCTCACTGGAAAGCCCTGACCTAGACCAGCGGCAAGGTTAGCTCCAGCAAGCGCAAGTAACTCCTGGTTGCTGTCGAGGCGATAACCATGCTTCTCGGCAAACATTCGTCCGATCGCGGCGGTCTCAACCGCAGCGAGAAGGAAGCAGGCGAGGGCGAGCGGTAGCAAGTCGGTGAGTTCCGTCCAGCTGACTACGGGCAGGCCCGGCACAGGTAAGCCGCGCGGGACTTCGCCGAGTAGCTTGATCCCGTAACTTCCAAGATTCATCAGCGATGCGGCGACGATCCCACCTACTACGACAAAGAGCGCGGTAGGCCTGTTTGGCAGAAACCGCTTTCCGGCGATGAGAAGACCAAGGGCAGCAAGGCCGAGCAACAGGGACGCGGTGTTTGTGTCACCGAGATGGCGCACAAAGTCACCGATTCGCTCCCAGAAGTTTCCGTGCGCACCTTTGAAGCCAAAGAACTTCGGTAGCTGCGTGCTGATAAGCCACAAGGCGACGCCGGCCTTAAATCCAATCAGGACCGTCTCCGAAATGAACTTCACGATCGCACCTGCGCGGATCAGCCAGGCAATGAAGGCAATCGCGGCCGCAAGCAGAGCCGTGCAGGAAGCGAGCGCAGCGAAGCGAGCCATGTCGCCGTTGGCGATTTCTCCCAGGGTCGAGCCGATCAGAAGCGAGATCGCCGAAGTAACACTGATCGCTGTTTGTTTCGAGCTACAGAACAGCCAGAAAACTAGGCCGGAAAACAAGCACGCGTAAAGGCCAGCCTGTACCGGTAAGCCGGCGAGCGAAGCATCGGCGAGCGCGCTGGGCAGAATGTAAGCTGCCAGAGTTACGCCTGCGGCAATATCTAAGCGGAAGGCGCCTGTGTCATAGGTATGGAGCCAGGACAAGGATGGCAGAATGCTCCGCCACCAGCTCCTTTCACCTGCATCCACCATCAAGCCTTTCGCAGCTGACGCGCCTTGTATTCCACACCCCAGGCATGCGCGCGTTGCAAAGGGTCACTGTCCTTCTGCCGCCCGAGCCACGCATTCAATCCAGCCTCATCGATCGGCAAGTGGTGGACCTGCGGGCGTCCAGTCAAGCGGCTAA
>JBJMWV010000051.1:0-10401 GCA_045809985.1 Chthoniobacterales bacterium
AGCGCGACGGGCAATCCGTTCTCGCTTTTGCCTTCGGTGCAGAACGCGGTCCGCAGCGTCGACCCGACCGTCGCGCTCGGCAGCGTGCGCACCATGGAGGACACGATCGTGCGCTCGCTCCTGAAACGGAAGTTTACCATGACCCTGTTCACGATCTTCGCCGGTCTGGCGGTCGCGCTCGCGTCGATCGGGCTTTACGGCGTCATGTCGTATTCCGTCGCGCAACGGACACGCGAGATCGGCATTCGCATGGCACTCGGTGCGCAACGCGCGGACGTACTGCAACTCGTCGTTAGGCAGGGAATGGTGCTGACCGCCATCGGCGTTGCGCTCGGCTTGCTCGGCTCGTTAGGCCTGACGCGCTTGATCTCGAGTCTGCTCTTCGGCGTGAGCGCGACGGATCTCGGAACCTTCGCCGCCGTCTCGACGCTGTTGCTCGTGGTCGCGTTGCTTGCCTGCTGGTTACCGGCGCGGCGCGCGAGCGGAGTCGATCCAATGATCGCCGTACGGACGGAGTAGCTGGGGAACCCACGGCAGCTCCAGCGGATCCCTCGAGATCGCTCGGATGACGCCGCGTCCAACTACATCCCGAGCGCCTGCCGCAGATGCGGCACGAGACGCTTGGTGAATTCAACCGAGTCGCCCGCGGACAAGTGCGACCACTCCGGACATTGGAAGCCCGCCAGCTCAGGGAAGTCTTCGAAGTAAATGCCGGGTGCGCCGCTCGCCTGGATGAGCGGGTCCCATGTTTTCGCGCGGGGTGTTTGTTGATCTTCGAGTTCCTTCAGTTTGTCGGTCATTGGAAAGCGCACGAAGACGACCTTTCCGCCGCGGGCCTGAAATTTATGCACCGCTTCGACGGTATCCCCGAACCGCGTCTTGATCGCGGTCTCGACTTTCGCGGCGAAGGCTTCGGGTGGGACGAAGCTCGGCGGCGGCGGCGGCGTGAATAGCGCAACCCAGCCGTTCTTCACCCGGTCCTGCAAGCGGCCGGGTCGCGCGCATTGCTCAACCATGCGGGCGCGGCGTTCCCGGTCGATTGAGCAGAAGTAGGGCGGGAATTTTGGACCGACCTGCGCATACGCGCGATTCGGAATTGGTAGCTCTTTCAGCAGCGCTTCGAGCGTGAGGTCGTCTTGTTTTAAAAAAGCGAAGCTGAGCTCGAGCGGCTTCGAAATCTGATGACTGGCACGTTGCGCCCAGGTCTGCCCGTGGAAGCGCTGCACCGCTTTCTCCGAACGCTCGAACGGTGGCGAACCGGGCGGCGCGAAGTAGAGCCGAGGCACAATGCTGCAGATGATCGTGCCGTGGAAATGTTCGTCGCGGACAAGATCATTCAGCACCAGATAGGCGGAGCTGCCGGCGATCGCGAGCTGCACTGGACGTTTCGTTAGGCCGCGCTCCAGCTCGTCGAGATCCATGTCGAACCAGGCGCGCGAATCGCCGACGATCACGATTGATTCAGGCTGCACGCGATGACGCGCTTCGACCCAGAGATCGCTCGTGTCATTCAGGGTCGGCTCGTAGCCTAACGAACGGACATAGACTTCCCAGATCGCGACCGCGATCAGCGTCGCGACGACCACGGTAACAGCGACCCCGCGCCACGGTTGCGCCGGGATCTCGCGCTGAAAGTCAAAACTGGAAGTAGATGAATGCATTGCTGGTGCCCTGCGTGAGGATGATGGCGCAGGCCATGAGGAACCAAACCGCAGTCACGGTCCAGCGCGGCAGGCGCGCGACGGCGGCTTCGAGCGAGATGTTGCGCAACGACCAGTGCGCAAGCAGGAGGAAAAAAGTGACGATTGCAACCTGCAGAATTTCGCGCGCGCTCAGGATTGCATCGCCGCGCGGAAAGCGGCCGAACATGCCGGCAATCATGCGATTGGCGGTTTCGAAGTTCGACGCGCGGAAGTAAACCCACGCGACCAACACGGCGAGATAAGTCGTTAGGCCGATGAGTAATTGAAAGGCGAGACCCTCCGACCATTTCGGCGTCTGCTCCTTGAAACCGGCTTTAATCAACCGCTCGATCGCGAGATACGAGCCGTGCAATAAACCCCAGACGACAAACGTCCACGCCGCGCCGTGCCAGAGCCCCCCGATGAACATGACGATGATCAGGTTCACCATCGCGCGGGCGGCGCCGCTCCGATTTCCGCCGAGCGGAATGTAGAGGTAGTCGCGCAGAAAGGTCGAAAGCGAGATGTGCCAGCGCCGCCAGAAATCCGAGAACCCGACGGCGGCGTACGGGAAGCGGAAGTTGTCCTTCAAATGGAAGCCAAGGCATAAGGCCGCGCCTATCGCGCAGATGGAGTAGCCGGCAAAGTCGAAGAAGATCTGACCCGCGAATGCGAGCACGCCGGTCCACGCATCGAGCGCCATCAATGGTCCGCCATGACCGAAGACGCGATCGGCCGAGCCGCTGAGCAACGTGTCGGCGAGAACCACTTTTTCGAAAAGCCCGAGCGTCATCAGGAGCAAGCCCCAGATGAATTGTCCCTGCTTAAACACCGGCGGCTTCTCGAGCTGCGGAAGGAAATCACCCGCGCGTACGATCGGTCCCGCGACGAGCTGCGGGAAGAACGACACCGCGAGTGCGAAATCACGCAGGCGCCGCGTCGGCTTCATCACCCCGCGGTAAATATCGAGCGTGTAGCTAAGCGAGTGGAAGGTGTAGAACGAGATGCCGATCGGCAGGAACACGTCAAGATGCGGCGGCTTGTATTGAATGCCGCCCCGCGCCAGCACCCAGGTGAAATTCTCGAGCAGGAAATTCCCGTACTTGAAGAAGCCGAGCATGCTCAGATTCACCGCCACGCTGATCCAAAGCCAGAGCTTGCGCTCGGCCGGCGAGTGCAGGCTGCCCATTTTCTTGCCGAGATAAAAATCGAGCGCGGTGGTGGCGAAGAGCAGCGCGGCGAACGGCGGATTCCACGCGCCGTAGAAGAGATAGCTCGCGACCACGAGCAGGTTCTTGCGGTTGTCCCAATCCCGCATGTTCCAGTACGCGAGCAGGACGACGACGAAGAAGACGACGAACGTGAGGGAGTTGAAGAGCATCGCGCGCGGCGAATGCCTACCCGACCAGAGCCTTGCGGCTCAAGCACTAAAGTGGCGACCCGCGGCTTCTCGACTCTGGCCGAGATCTCTGAATGTGCCTAACGAGTTGTTCTCGCCGCAGCGAAACTAGTCGCTCGGCCCGCCAGGATGCCAGGCGTGCGATTCCCAGAACGCGCGCGTGTCTGAGGGTACGCCATTGAAGATGTTGCGCTCCGCATTGTGGACGTTGGCGACGCTCTTCGGAAATTCCGCGCGCGGTTTCACGTCGCACACTCCGTCGCCGGTGTATTGCCACATCGTCCATTTGCTCCACGGGGTCACGGCGACTGGGAGGTAGTGGTAGTTCGCGACCCAGAGCCAGCAACCGCGCATCACGCGCTTCTGGTCCGCGGTGACTTTCGGGCTGTTGATGATCGCGCCGATCCGATTGTAGCCTGAGTAGAGACCCGGATATTCGCCGGTGCGTTGGCGGATTCGCTCCGCGAATGTGACCGCCTGATCGACCCGCATCGTGCCGCCGGGATAATGTCGGTTCTGCTCGAAATCGAGCACGAGCAGCACGCTGCTCGGACGACTTGGACCGGCCGCGTTCCACGCCGCCCTGACGCTATCGAGAAAGAAGTCTGCCTGCCGGATTGGATCGCTGGCGTTCGCGTAGTGGTATGCACCCCAGAGCAAACCAGCGCGCGTCGCCTCTGCCTGTCGCGCCGCATACTTCTCGTCACGCACATTGCGCGGGTAAGTCGCCTCATGGATGACGCCGACGATTCCTTCGCGCGCCATGGCGTCGAAGTCGACGTGCATCAGATCGTAGTGCGAAAGATTGACGACGTTATTCGCGGCGAAGGCAGAGAGCGCCAGCGCCTGCAGGATGAGGAGGACAGCAGAGAGACGGAACTTCACGCGCGGGACCATAGCCGAGCGCGTCGCGCGCTCAACGCGCGGATGCGCGATGGACAACCGATCAGGATGCGTCAGCTTTGCCTGCCTGATTTCGATGAAGATAAGTTTTTCTCTCGCTGCGTTGTTCGCGTTCCTCGTGAGCGCGACGGCGCAACCGGGTAACGCGCCACCGAAGGTCGCCGGATTTACCTACATTAAAGCGGTCGGTCCGATTTCTGAATACCGGCTCGATGCGAACGGGCTGCAGGTCTTACTCCTGCCGGAGCACTCAACGCCGACGCTCACCTTCATGGTGACGTATCGAGTCGGGTCGCGAAATGAAGTTACCGGCACGACAGGCGCGACGCACTTGCTCGAACACCTGATGTTCAAAGGCTCGGAGAAGTTCAACGACGCGAAGGGCAATAGCGTGAAGCAACTGCTCGAAAGGATCGGCGGGAACTATAACGCGAGTACGTGGCTCGATCGCACCAACTACTTCGCTAACATCGGGAACGAGAGTCTCGAGAACTACATGGCGGTCGAAGCGGACCGGATGCGCAACCTTTGGCTTCGTGAATCAGATCGGAAGCCCGAGATGACGGTGGTGCGGAATGAATTCGAAATCGGCGAGAACGAACCGGCGCAAGCGTTGGAGAAGGAGATCTACGCGGCGGCTTACATCGCGCATCCTTATCACCATCCAACGATCGGCTGGCGGAGCGACATCGAGAACGTGCCTATCGAAAAACTGCACGACTTCTACAACACCTTCTATTGGCCTGATAACTCTACCGTCTCAGTCATTGGCGACTTCGATTCCGCGAAGACACTGGAGCTAGTGAAGAAGTATTACGGCGCGATTCCGAAGGCGCCGAAGCCTATCCCGGTTGTCTACACAGAAGAGCCGGAGCAAACCGCATCGCGTCGCGTGACGGTGAAACGCGCTGGAGAACTCGGCGTCGTTGCCATCGCGCACAAAATTCCGCCGGCTGTGCATGCTGATCAGGCTGCGATCAAGGTACTCGATGTCATCCTCACCGAAGGCAAGAACAGCCGCTTCTATCGCACGCTTACCGACAAGAACCTGACCACGAGCGTGCAAGGCGATCCCGGCTTCTTCCACGACGCTTCGCTCTACATTCTTTACGCGAACCTTGCGCCGGCCGCCACGCATGAGCAGGTCGAGAAGATCGCGCTCGAAGAGCTCGAGCGCGTGAAAGCCGAAGGCGTGAAGGATGGTGAAGTCAGCTCCGCGATCGCGCAGATTCTCGCCGCAGCAGCTTACGGCCGCGACGGATCATTCGCCGTCGCGAGCCGCTTGAACGAATACATCGCCGCAGGTGACTGGACGCTTTACGTCACCGGCGAAGAGGCACTGAAGAAGGTTACCTCCACTGATGTTAAGCGAGTAGCTAACACCTATTTCGTGGAGGACCAGCGGACGACGGGCTGGTTCATTCCCAACGCCGAAGGCGAGCAGGCACCTAACGAGTAATCGCCAAAAGCATGAAGCGAATTCTTACTACTGCCTTCCTTGCTATCGCTCTTGTTCAGGCCGCGCATGCAGGTATCGCGGATAATGTAGTGCGCGAGAAAATCGCGGGGATAGACCTGCTCGTCTACAAGATGGGTGTGGAAGATGTGGTTACCTTTCGCGGTTCATTTCCTGCCGGCGACAGTTTCGCGGGAACCGGAAACATGGCTGTGCCGACACTCGTTGGCGGAATGCTCGACAAGGGTGCGGCCAAACAGGATAAGTTTGCGATCGCGCAGAAACTCGACAGCATTGGCGCAAAGTTCAGCTTCTCGGTTAGCGGTGTAATGCTGGATTTCAGCGGCAAATGCTTGCGCAAAGACTTACCGCTCCTCATTTCAATTCTCGCCGAGGAACTGCGCGAGCCTGCCTTCTCGGAAGAAGAGTTCGCGAAGTTGAAGAAGCAGATCAGCGGTGACCTGCAGCGGGCAATGGAGAGCACTGACTATCGTGCGAGCCAGGCCTTCTCCGAATCCGTCTTCCCCGTAGGTCATCCGAACTACTCGCCGCCGACAAAGGAATTCATCGCCGCAGTGCAAACTGCCACGATTAACGACTTAAAGAAGTTCCACGCCGACTACTACGGGCCCGCGCAGGCTACGCTCGTCGCAGTCGGCGACATTGACATTGACGCCCTGAAGAGCGTGATCGCGCAAGCATTCAACGGCTGGACGGGCGGGAAGAAATCCGGCGATTTCCCGAAAGTCGATCCACCTAACAAGTCCAAAGAACAAACGATCGCGATGGCTGATAAGCCAAACGTCACGGTGATCGTCGGCGAAGTGAGCGGAATGAAGTACAGCGATCCAGATGCGCTGGCCTTGCGCGTCGCGACGGCTGTTCTCGGCCGCGGATTCACCGGACGCTTGATGGCAAACGTGCGCGACAAGGAAGGACTGACCTACGGGATCAGCGCCGGCCTTGCGAATGACTCCTTCGCGAGCGGCGAGTGGCAGATCCAGGCGAACTTCGCGCCGCAGCTACTGGAGAAAGGCATGGCCTCGACTAAGCGCGAGTTGGATAAGTGGTATGCAACCGGCATTGATGCCGCCGAGCTCGAGCGGATGAAGACGAACCTGATCGGTACGTTTAAGGTAGGTCTGGCTACGACCGACGGGATGGCCGGTACGCTGCTCGAAACAGTTCACCGCGGTCTCGACGTTACCTGGCTCGACGAATATCCCAGACGCGTCGGCAGTCTGTCGTTAGGCGAAGTAAACGCTGCGATCAAAAAGCACCTTCAGCCGGACAAGATGAGCATCATCAAAGCCGGCAGTGTTCCGCCGCCAACGAATCGCGGCTAAGCACTGCAGCTACCTAACAGCGCGTACGCGGCGCTAAGGAACCTCAAGGAGCTGGCCTGGCTTCAGCGTGACGCCGGTCTTCAGGCGTGCCGGGCCACTTGGCTGCTCGATCACGATATCGTAGGCGTCGCCAGGATGGACGAGCATGGGGCGATCGAATTCTTTCGTCTGGCTCACGATGGTGTTCTTGCCTGCCTCCAAAACGTCGACTGCGTTTACCTGCAGGCCACTCATTTTTGGATCGTGCACGACGATGATCGCGATCTCCTTATCCGATTTAATGTGCGCCACCTCGCGCGCTTTTACTTCGATGTTCTTCGCGAGCCAAAACGAGTTACCGTCGGCGGTTTCACATTTCAGGTCGTACTTACCCGGCGCAATCGGCAATCCGACACCGAGCCGGTCCGCTGCTTGTATGATCGATCGCGAACCGGTCGCTCCCTGCTCGAAAACGTAGAGCTGCTTGATCTCCGGCATACCACTTCGCGTCAGCGGATCTACCGCGATTGTGCCGAGCAGCATATTCGGATTTATCCGGACGCGTGTTTGATCTGTGACCGCGAGACTCTGCACGAGAGGAAATGTGCCACCGCCCGCACTCTTCACCAGGATGTCGTAATCGCCGGGATCAACCAGCGTGGGGCTGTCCGGTTTAAGCGAATATCTAACCGTATAGTATCCGCTGCGCGACGTTCCCGCGTCGACGACATGTGCTTCGCGGATTCCCGCAGCGTTCTCATGCAGTGACTCAAGGAGCAACGCGGTCATCGTGTTGGTTTCGACAGTTACGCCGTTCACGGGCGACGCAGAAGCAACTGGCGATCGCTCCGAAGAAACTTTCGCAAGTAATTCGTTATTCTTAAGAGCAGCTTCGTAGGCAGGATCTTTGGCCAGCGCTTTGTTGAAGGCTGCCTTTGCCTCATCCGTTTTGCCCAGCTTCGCATATTGAACTCCTAGATTCGTGTAGATCGCAGGTATCGGAGCTTTCGCGGCGATCTTCTCGAACAAGCGCGCGCTTTCGTTAGCGTCCGATGCCGCCACGGCGCGGTTAATCTCATTCTTCAACTCTTCGTCGCCTAGCGAGTGCTTCTCGTACTTTTCGTACTCATTAATAATCACGGAGACGTTGTTAATCACCGTCATGTTGTTGACGTTGATGGTTGTTGTCTTACCGCGCCCGAAAAGCAGCCCCAGCGTAATGGCAACGGCGATTGCACCGACTGCAACCGGCATAAGCAAACCTGGTCGTCGGGTGGAAGTACCCTCTTTTCCATCACGTCGCGCGACGAATTGACTGAGCGCATTGCAGAGCCGCTCCATGTCATTGCGAAAATCTGGATCGCGCCGCACCGGGATAGCATTCCGAAACGCCAAGGGTCGCAGCGGCTCTGGTAACCCCGATTCCTTCGGAATCTCCGCGCCATCCACCAGTACCGGAATGACCGGGATCTTTCGCTCAAGCGCAGAGCTTATCTCCAAGCGGACGAAATCATCCGGGTCATCGATACGGCGATTGCCGGCACTGTCCTTCGCATCCAGCCAGCCATCGCCAATGACTGCGAGCAGCGCAGCACAATCACTTGTACCTTTTCTGATCGCTTCGCGGAAATCCGTCCCGGGCGCGATCGTATCGACATCTTTGAAAAGCCGCTCCTCCCCGAAAGCGCTTCTCAAGTGATCGAAGATGCGGCCGGTGATATCCGACGAATCTTCACGTCGATAAGAGACGAAGATGTTTCGCATGCGAAACTCCCGATTAAGGAACGGAGTGTGTCAGGTCTCTACGCGAGCGTCGATTGCGAAAATCGGATAGTTTCTCAGCCATTTCGTAGATCCTTGCCTAACGAGTGATCGACTGATGCTCGGCGCCTAACCTCGTGTTCGCAGGCGCAGTAAATTCGCGATGAAGTAACGACAGTTCCTCGCGCAGCTCACGCGCGAAGACGACGACCTGGCGCCCTTCGGCGGCCGAGTGCGGACAAAGAGCGCGGTCTAGAAACTTACGCCAGAAAAGCCGGCGCGCCCAAAAGGTGGTAGAACGCGCAGCTGTCCGCGCAAGAAACGGAGCCGAAACAAGGAAGCCCGCCTCGGTCTATATCCTGCTTGATCAGTGCGGTGTTATGAGCGCGATCCTCGTCTCACGCAATTCCGCTTACCAAAGCGCAACTGACTCCGAGCTTACCGGCTTGCGCAAGGCTCTCGACGGCGCCTATGGCCGCGTCGTGCAAACCGCTCGGCGCGAATGGGAACGCAGCTTCGGCGGGTTCGACCCGAGCGATGCCTGCGTCACTGTGCGCATCACCGGCGGGAACAGCTTGCGCGGCCAACGATACCTGGCCGCCTAGACTCGGGCCTAATTCTTTTCGCAGTTTTGCAGAGCGTGAGTCGCGCTTCTGCGAATTGGCGCGTACCTAAATCACGGAATCGACGGCGGCTGCATCTGTGCCAGCGCGAGCAGGCTGCCAATCAGCGCGAGAATCGAAACCGCCGCGGCCGCGTAAGCAGCAGTGCGGAGCGGATCGCGTTCACTTGTGCGCTTCGGAAATGGCGAGGCATTCGCGAAATCCGCAGGTAATGCGCTGACCTCCGCTGGCCGCGCTTCCTCATGTGACAACGTCGCCACAGCCGCGGCTGGTTGCGCTTCCATCGCGACATCGCACTCGAAGCAGGCCTCAGCTTTGCCGAAACGGATGCGATCGCCCACTCGTAGCGCAACGCTGGTAACGTTCTCGCCATTCACGCGCGTGCCGTTGGTCGAATCGAGATCCTGGAGGTGAAAGGTCTCGCCCACCAGATGCAGCTGAGCATGTCGGCTCGAGACTGATGGATCGTCGATATGGACGGTATTTTCCGGTGCGCGGCCGACCGTGATGACTTCACCCGTCAGCTCATGCGTGGCGGGAGACGCGCTCGACGGGAAGAGAATTAGTTTCGACATCGCTCTCCCGAAATAGCAGCCCCAGCGCGACGTGACAACCGCGTCCATTCGGGCGCGTCGATTGACCCACTTACCCTACGCCCGCATAGTGGCGCTCCCATGGCCATCGAGCTGACGCGCAACTTCTGCATCATCGCGCACATCGATCACGGCAAGACCACCTTGTCGGATCGATTGCTCGAGCGCACGGGCACGATCCAGATGCGCGAACGGCAGGATCAGCTGCTCGATTCGATGGATCTCGAGCGCGAGCGGGGCATCACGATCAAGGCACATCCGGTGGCGATGCGTTACACCGCAAAGGACGGACAGGAATACCGGCTTAATCTTTCCGATACGCCGGGCCACGTCGATTTCGCCTACGAAGTTTCGCGTTCGTTAGCTGCTTGCGAAGGCGCGCTCCTGATCGTCGATGCTGCGCAAGGCGTCGAAGCGCAGACCGTCGCGAACGTGCATCTCGCGCACAAGCAGGGCCTCACCATTGTCCCGATAATTAACAAGATCGATCTGCCGAATGCCGACATACCTGCCGTGCATCGCCAGATCGAAGAAATCCTGCAGATCCCCGCGGAGGAAGCGATTGATTGCAGCGCGAAGATGGGCATCGGGATCGACGATATTCTCGAAGCGGTGGTCGCGCGGATCCCACCGCCGACGACGCCGAAAGACGACACGCT
>JBJMWV010000052.1:0-3051 GCA_045809985.1 Chthoniobacterales bacterium
CGATCCACGCGTCGTGGTGCGCGAGAACCTGAATGCGCGCCGTCTCAGCGCGGCTGATATTCCCGAGCCAATCGACCTCTGCGCGATCGACGTCTCGTTCATCTCGCTGACTTTGATCTTGCCGAGTGCGTTCGCGCTGCTAACTCCAAGCGGAATGCTCCTCGCGCTGATCAAGCCGCAGTTTGAGCTCGAGCCGCAGGACGTCGGCCGCGGCGGAATCGTGCGCGATGCCGCGCTGCATGAGAAGGCGCAGCGGAAGATCGAAGCATTCGTCAGCCGAAGCGAACATGAGGTAATTGGCCTCGCGCCTTCGCCGATCACCGGGACCGATGGTAACCAGGAGTTCTTCCTATGCGCCCGCAAACCATCGGCCTAATCGCCCATACGAGTAAGCCCGGCGCGGCCGATCTGATTCGCGCCGTTTCCGCTGAGTTCGCCCGGCTGTCGATTCCGGTGTTGGTAGAAGCAAAGACCGCCGCGCTTGTCGGCCAGGACTCGGCGCATAGCGTTCAGGATCTCGGCCGCGCGGCCGAGCTTCTCGTCGTCCTAGGCGGAGACGGCACAATCCTGAATGTCGTCGGCCAGCTCGGCGACGACATCCGGCCGATCTTCGGCATTAACATCGGCTCGTTAGGCTTTCTGACCTGCGCCGCGTCGGCCGCATACCGCGAAGCAGTCGAACACATCGCGAGCGGTAACATCGAGTTCAGCGATCGCGCTCTCCTCGATGTGCACATCGATCCCGCCGGTCCAGATACTCACCAGGTCCTCCGTTGCCTGAACGACGCCGTCTTCAGTCGCGGCGAGATCTCGCGTCTCATCCGTCTCGCCGTGCGGGTGAATGGTGAAGCGCTCACAGAATTTAACGCAGATGGCCTTATCATCGCCACACCTACCGGTTCGACCGCTTATAGCTTAAGCGCCGGGGGGCCGATCCTCGCGCCCGAGTCCGGCTCGCTGGTGATCACCCCGATTTGTCCGCACACCCTTACTAACCGTTCCATCATTGTCGACGAGAAGGCCGTCGTAGAAGTAGAAGCTACCGAGCGTGACTATCCGGTTTTCCTCACCATCGATGGCCGGCAGCCGGTGCACATCGAGCCCGGGTCGGTGATCACGGTTCATAAAGCCGCGAAATGTCTCCCGCTCGCCGCCTTACCCGGGGTGTCGTTCTTCAGTGTCGTTAGGCAAAAACTGAAATGGCGCGGGAGCAATCTTTAGCCGAGCGCCATCGCGCAGCCATTCGGCCAACGACGATCATCGAATCGCCACGGCTGAACCAGCGACTCGGCTGCGAGGTAGTAATCGCCAGCGAAACCTTTCAGTGGACCGGCAGCTTTAAGTTTCGCGCTGCGTATAATGTCGCGCTCAATGTACCTAACGAGCATCTCATCGCTGCCTCATCGGGTAACTTCGGCCAGGCCTTGGCCTATGCCTCTAAGTTAACCGACAAGCGCTGCACGATCGTGATGCCGCACGATTCCGCGCAAGTGAAGATCGAAGGTGTGCGCGAGTATGGCGCGACAGTCGACCTGATCGATGTGCGCCAGATCAGCCGCGCGGCTCGCGTCGAACAACTCGCCGCCGGAGCAGGAGATGCCTACATCGCCAGTCCTTACGACGATCCACTCGTGATCGCGGGCAACGCCAGCCTCGGCGACGAGCTGCGCGCGCTTAGTCCCTCGTTCGACAAAATTGTTGTTTCGGTGGGCGGCGGGGGGCTGATTTCCGGGATCTTGCAGAGCTACGCCGCAGCAGGTGACAAGGCGGAGATCTGGGGCGCCGAGCCTTTGCTTGGCAACGACGCGGCGCGCTCATTGCGCGAAGGCCGGCTCATCACAAACGAGCAGGAGCCTAAGACGATCGCTGACGGCGCTCGCACTGTCAGCCTTGGCGGACATAACTGGAAGATCATCCGCGAGCACGTCGCCGGGATAATCGAAGTTCCGGACGAACAAATTCGTGAAGGCCTGCGCCTTCTATATTCGCTAGCTAATCTGAAGGTCGAACCGACGGGAGCTCTTACGGTAGGAGCGTTGCTTACTCAGGCGAGCCAGTTCGAAGGCCAAAGAGTCTGTTGCATTGTTAGCGGCGGCAACGTCGATGCGCCGATTTATCAAGCGATCCTCACTGAACTGGTGTAGAGGCGGCTGTCCCCAGTGGCAAATAACCATGGCCTGCGGCTGCGGGTGAGACATTCGCCTTTACACCGATGCCTTCGCTACTCCACGTCGTAGAACCCTTCCGCTCGTAGGAGGAGAAACGTGTTCGGGTTGTAAACATTTCCGCGGACGAACACCCGATAGAACTGCGCAGCGTCCGCGAGAACAAGTACGCCTATCAGCGCAACAAGCACTCCGCTTCGCCACTTCGTCGTAACAACTCTGGCGAAATAAATTATGGCGAGAGCAGCCGCGATGCGCAGAAAGACGTCAAGGAAGAGGACCAGGCGAACATTGACGATCGGCAACTGCGCAAAGACGAGAATACCTGTGAGAAGGTAAAGACACGCGAGTATCCGCCCATGCCGCGCTTCATCATCTGGCGGTACCGTAAGTCCGACGATCGCAGCCACGAACGCGAGGGGCGCCACCGCGAGAAACGCAAGCAGGTAGATGAACCATGGTCCATCCACGTAGTGCAGCGGATAGGTCAGTTGGTGCTGCAGCGCAGCATACGTCCGATAGGTGTCGATGAACCTGGAAATGCCGCCCGCGAGATAAGTCTCGACCAAAATGTAAACCATCGCCGCGACGGCAAGTGACAGAAGAATCGGCCATCGAAATGCAAGACGCATCGCGCGCATGTAGTAGACGGCGGCGCACACCATGAGCGGCAGGAGAAACAAAGCTGTCTCTTTCGTGAGAAGCGCGACGGCGAAAACTGCGCCGAAAGCGACATAGTTAGCCCACGAAGCGCGGCGCCAGCACCGATCGAACAGATACAGGACAAGGACAAAGACCAAAGCAGTGAAGGTGTCCTGCATCGCGCGGCGCGAGAGTCCCGCCGCGAGCGGCGACGAGATTAAGAGCGGCGTAGTTACCATGGCCG
>JBJMWV010000053.1:0-10856 GCA_045809985.1 Chthoniobacterales bacterium
GAACCCGCTGGTCGCGCCGCTATCCTGGTCGTAGAACATGCCGCTGATCTCCACGAAGCCGGCGATGGCCAGTTCGCCACCGGAGCCGACAGTGTAACGCCGCACCGCAGGGTTCAGCGTGTCGAAAGCCGGATGATTTATCGTCATCGAAATCGCGGGCGTTCCCAGGCCTTCGCCTCCATACCACACACTGCCGCTAACTACCCAGCCAGCAGTTGTGAACGTGCCGGTGGTGCTGTTTGCGGTCGTGTAGTTTCCGTACTGGATCCCGTTGGTGCCTTGCGCGACAAGCGAGAAGTCGGCCTGCAAATCCGCGAGCTGCTGGCAATGCGCTGAGGCCGTAAGCAAAAGCAGAAACACGGCAATCGACGCCAGTAGTTTCATCTGGGCCCAGGCTGAGTGATTTTTCTAGATTTTACAAGCCATTACTCGAACGGTATGGCCAAAGAATTACTCCGCCCTTAGCGCCGATCATCCGCCCGACGCTGCGGCTCCGAGTTCATGCTGAACATCGATGCGCGGACTGACGACAAACTTAAACACCACAAAGCAAAGTCCCGACCCCGCGGCGAAGGCGGCGTGGAGTAACCAGAAGTTAGTTGTGGGCCAGGTCTCGAGGAAGCCGCCGATTTTGCCGACCATCGAGTTGGCGGCAAAAAAGGCCAGGTAGTAAAGGCCGATGACGGTCGCGTTGATCGCTTTCGGCGCATACTTCGCGAAGAGCGCGAGGCTGACCGGCAGCATGTGGGCGAAGCCGATGCTATTGAGGAAGTGGAACGCGACGGGCCAGGCGAGGCCGATCTTCGTGCCCGCGCCGTGGCTGGCTGCGGCCATGTAAAGGCAGAGCACGCCGGCGACGGAGAAGACGGAGCCAATGATGATCTTGGTGATTTCGTCGGGCTCGCGCCAATGCTTGCCGTACCAGCGATAGAAGAGCGCGACACCGGCGAGGAAGCTGACGCTGACGATGGCGTCGAGTGTGACGAGCCAGGTGGTGGGTAGCTTGTTGCCGCGGAAGACAAGGTCGAACTGCTGGTCGCCCCAGACGAGGTAGGCATTGAAGATCTGCTGGTTCGGGATGAGCGCGCAGGCGATGACTGGAATAAGGAGGATGAGCGCGATGAGAGCGCGCCAGTCGCGCGGGGTTAGCTTTGCCTTTGGGGTAAAGGTTGCCGGATCGACGCCGGTCCTTGGCGCGTTGTCTGACGCGCGGAGATATTTCTGGCCGGCTAAGTAGATGACGATCGAGATAAGCATTCCGACTCCGGCTGCGCCGAAGCCATAGTGCCACCCGACTTTCTCGCCTAACGAGCCGACGATGAGCGGCGAAGCGATCACGCCCGCATTGATGCCGAGATAGAAAATCTGGAAGGCATCGGCGCGCCGCAGGTCTTCCGGATTGTAGAGTGAGCCGACTTGGCTGGCGATGTTGCCTTTGAACATCCCGCAGCCGAGCACGAGGCAAAGCAGCGCGAAGAGAAACGCCGTCTCGTAGGCCATAAGGAAATGGCCAGCCGCCATCGTGAGTGCGCCCAGCAGGACGGTGCGGCGCCGGCCGAGGACGCGATCGGCGAGGAAGCCGCCGAAGATCGGCGTGAGATAAACGCTCGCGGTGTAGGTGCCGAAAATCGCGGAGGCGAGCGGTTGGCCATCGAGCCCGCGATACAAGGGCAACTGGCGGAAGGCGTCGAAGATCGCGACGCGTTCGATGCGGCCGGGGAGCAGGAGATACTTGACCATGTAAAGGACAAGCAATGACTGCATGCCGTAGTAGGAGAACCGTTCCCACGCCTCGGTGAAGGCGAGATACCAAAGGCCGCGCGGATGCCCGAAGAAATTCGGCTCGGGAATTTCGCCGGCGAGCGGCGTGGCATCATCGGGTTCGGCGGCGGCAGTCATGCGGAGAGAGGAGAAGAAGCAGAATGAATTTAAAAGCCAGAAAACCACAAAAGGGAGAATGGCGGTTTGCCGTTCATGGCGCAGGTCGGCTTCGTTTCCGGTTTTTGGTTTGCAAATTCATCGTTCATCGCCGCGCGTTACGTGCAGCGATCGAGCGCGAGACGATTCCTTTTCATGAAGCGTTTGGTTTGCTCGGTCTCCGCCATTGCCCTCTGCATCCTGTCGGCTTCCGCCGATGAGAACGTGCGCGCCGTGCAGGCGAAGCTCAAAGACGGCGGCTATTATTTTGGGGAAGTGAATGGCGAGCGAAGCGGTGATTTGTCGGCCGCAATCACCCGCTATCAGATCCGCAATGGACTGCAGATTACCGGCAAACTCGATGCCGAGACGAGCAAGGCTCTGGGCGTAAAGCAGGACGCGGCCAGCACTACTTCGTCGGCTGCGAGTTCGGAGACCTGGCGGACGCTGCGTAAGAACGATAAGCGCGCTCCAGCAAGTAGTGACACCGCACAGCGAAAATCGTCGGTAGCTCCGCGACGCGAGAATGTGCCTAACGAGTCGCCGATGCACGCGCTGGAGCCTGTGACGGAAGATGGTTCCAAAGTGGTCTTGAGCCCCGCACGGCTCCGCGACTACGTCGCTGCGTTCGTGCTCGCAGGTTTGGACCCGCAAGTCGGCGCGGAGTTGGAGTTCTTCGGCGACCGCGTCCATTACTACAATGACGGCTTCGTTGGCCGCGAGAAGATCCGCGGCGATCTGCAGCGTTACGCGGCACACTGGCCGCAGCGGCGTTTCTGGCTCGCGGGTGAGGTGCAGGTTGAGCCGCAACCCGAGAGCCGGTTGCGTGTGACGTTCCCGCTACGTTACGACCTGCAGAACGGCGCGAAGCATAAGACGGGTAAGGTCAAGAAAACGCTGCTTCTCGAGGTCGTAGGCGAAGACCTGCAGATCGTCGGCGTCGACGAACGCAAGTCCACCTAACTATCGCCAATGCCGGAGCACTCGATGCTTCGGCGTAGCGGTGGAGTGTGCGCTCTTTGTTTCGACTAGCTCTCGCCGACGCAAGAGATCGAGCGCCGTTTGCACAGCGCTTTTCGAAAGGCCAGTAGCTTCCGCGAGCGTGCGCAGGCTCGCCGGCATTGGCTTCCATTTCGCACGCACCGCCTGACCGTAGAGCCACACGTAAACGAGAAACGCAGCCGGCTGTCGATCGTGCCCGACGATGTCGCGCATCAGGACATCGAGCACGTAGTCATCTATCGCGATAGTCTGTTTGAAGCGGGCCATAAGCTAAGCGGAGGGTTACGCAGCTATACCGATTACGGGACACTGCCCTGCTCGTCGAGCCAGCTTCTTGACCGCACCGGAGCGGATCGCCAATCTCGGGTGTGCTTTCCCACCGCACGCGTGCCGTTGCTCCATCGATTGCGCGCTATGTCGAGCATCTCTGGGTGGCCCGCGGCGAGTTACCATCGCTCTGGCGGAACATGATTCTACCCGACGGCGCGGTGGAGCTGATCATCAATCTCGGCGACCCGCAGAAGCTCTGCGATCCCGCTGATCATCGGCGCGCGACGACTTTCCGGCACAGCTGGATTTCCGGCGAACGGGTTGCGCCGCTGGTAATCGATGAGATCGGCGTGGTGCACCTGATCGGCGTGCGACTGCGACCAGCCGGCGCGTGGCCGCTGTTGGGCATTCCCGTATCAGAGTTCACGGGTCAGGTGGTTGAACTCGATGCTGTGCTCGGGCGCGAGATCGAGCTTCTTCGCGAACAGCTGGGTAGTGCGGCGGACGACGATGCCCGTTTTGATTTAGTCGAAAGATGGTTGATCGAACGGATTCGTCCGCGGACTGCGCCGACGCCTGCGGTGACTTACGCGCTAGGTGTGATCGGACGCGGCGGTGCGATGCGCGTAGGTGACATCGCGGCCGACGCAGGAGTTAGTCACAAGCACCTACTGCGCGAATTCGATCGTTGTGTTGGTCTCGCGCCGAAAAGTTTTGCGCGGCTTTGCTCCTTTCAGCGCGCGATCAAGTGGATAGGAGATAAGCCAAATGTGGAATGGGCGGATGCAGCCGTGGCATGCGGTTACTATGACCAAGCGCACTTTATTCACGAGTTCCGCGCCTTCAGTGGGCTGACGCCTGCGTCCTACTTAAAACAACGCGGCCCGTTTCTGAATTACCTGACGCTAGCGACCTAGCTCGCCCGGCCCGCCGTAAGCTATGTCAATTTCTTACAATACGACAGCGAACGGCTTCGATACCGTCGCGGGCATGAAATCACTCGTTGCACAGCTAACCTACCGGAGCGGCGCGTTAGGCGCGCTCGTTGTCCTCCTTTCCCTTGTCAGTCTTACACGCGCCGCCGACCCGAGCGCGTCGAAGGCTGAGACATCGAATCCACTCGAGCCGCTCGCTTTCCTGACCGCACACGAGTGGGACGCGGTGTTACCGGATTCGCCGGATGGCAAGAAGATGAAGATCCACGCGCTGTTCACCTGGTCGGAGAACCGGAAGGCGGTTCGGATTAGCAACTACTTCGTCGTGGACGGAAAACCGAAGCCTTACATTGACGGCCTCTACACCTGGAACCCGGAGAAGAAGGAGCTGATGTTTATCTACGTCGGCGCGGAGGGTGACCTATCGCAGGGCACGGTGCACCTCGAAGAAGGAAAGCTAGTGCACGAGATGCAGATGGTTCACGTGGACGGGAAGAGCGATCAGATCATCGCGCAGGTAACACCGCACGGCACGGAGAGCTGGGACAATGCAATCTTTGCCCGAAACGGCGCGACGCTCACGCCCGTCGCGCAAGTGAAGTATCTGCCGGCTGAGTGACCGAGCTCGAGGCTTATCACGAACTCAGCGCTTACACGCTGACCCATGGTGCTTCTTCATTCATCCATCAGCACCTGGTCGATGCTTATGCGGCGCAAGCCGCAACCGCGGAGACAAAACCGATCACCGTGACGTTTGCACTGGTCGGTTTGTATCTGCACGTCGAGCGGCAGTTCAACGGCCGGCAGGTGCAACGCGCGCATCAATGGCTCGCGCGCGAGAAGCGGAGCTGGCCGCACGTTGTGCTTCCGGAGAAGCGCGGAGCGATCACTGCGATTGATATTCTCGCAAAGGCGACCGGACCCGAACGAGACAAAGCAATTTCTGCGTGGGCAGCAAGTGTCTGGGAAGCGGTTGGATCACGCGAACCAGATTCTGCCGAGACAATCCGGGACGTCTGCAGATCTCTGCCGATGCTTTAGCGAAAGACAATAGAGCAACGTCAGCACCAGCAGAACGATCGCGACGCTTCTCGCGCCGCGTGTGACTTATCATCGCTGGCGCAGCGCGATCCTGCACGCCATTGCGGAGACCGCTTCTGCTGCGAGGCCAATCACTCCGCCGCCGAGAACATCGAGCGGCCAATGCGCGCCTTTCGTGATTCTGCTGATCCCGATCGCGACCGCGAAAACTCCCGCCGCTGCGCCGGCGCCCGCATAGGTGCGCGACAGTGCGCGTGCGGCGGCAACGCTGCAGGCGGTGTGACCGGATGGGAATGATTGCTCCGGCTTGTCCTGGGAACCGCCGCTCTCCCGTTCGTAACGGCGCTCATCGAGCAGGACGTGGGGACGCGTCCGTCGCACCATGCGTTTCGTTAGGCGCTTGCTCAGGTCAGCCGCGGCAATGCCGGCCAGCATTGTGATTGCGCAGTCTCGCAGACGGCGGTCGCGCGTGCTGATTCCCGCGATGAGCAACCCGGCGGACATCGCGTAGAGCGGCCCCTGGTCGCCAATCTTGCTCGCGTTGCCTGCCGCCTTTGCGACCGGTTGATCACGCTGGCGCGCGAGCTTGGCCCCGAGCTCAATGTCCGCTTTCTCAACGTCGGACGCACCCGCGAGTTCCGGCTGCTCCGGGTCCGCATCGTGTTCCATCGCCATAATCGAACCCGACGCGCGCGACGCTGGGCTTACCGGCTGCGCTTCTTCTGGTCGCCTTGGTCGCCCTGACCTGACTTCACCGTCTTCTTCGCCTTCTTGGCGCGATCGGCTTTCTGCGAACGACCAACATCATCGCTCTCCTTGATGCGACCTTTCGAATCGCGTCGGATGTAGCGCGCATCGCCCTTTGGTTTGATCAAAGTGCGTTTGCTGCTGCCGGTCTTTTTAGCACTGCTCTTTTTCTTTGCGGGCATGTGATCTCCTTTGCGAAACCTTCGTGAGTCGGACGCGAGTCGGCCGTGCGGTCATGGCGAGAATTCTCGCTATACCGATTAAAGGACAGCGGTTTGTGCCTCGAGACGCGGGTCACTTCTGGACGCGGAGGCGCAAGCGAAACTAGCTTCGTCTCGCCATGATCAAACAAATCAAATTCATCAGCATCCCCGTCGCGGACCAAAACCGCGCGCTCGACTTTTACACGGAGAAACTCGGCTTCACGATCATCACCGATCAACCATTCGATGAGAAGCAGCGCTGGATCGAGCTACGCATCCCGAAAGCAGAAACGCGTGTCGTCCTCTTCACGACCGAGGCAGATAAGGAGCGGATCGGCTCGATGATGCCGATGTCTTATGTCTGCGACGACATCGAACAGACCTACAGGGAGCTAAGTCAGCGCGGCGTTGAGTTCGAAGGCAAACCAGAGAAGCAGCCGTGGGGCACCTACGCGATGTTTAAGGACAGCGAAGGCAACCGTTTCGTGCTTTCCGCGGACAAGAAGAACGGTGATGGCAAGTAGCCAGCATTCCATCCGGCGAAAGACGCGCAGAAGTTGATGCTCGCGATGGGTCCGAAGCGCAGCAAACGCGATCATCTCGGACTTAATCGCGGTACGTGAATGAAACAGCTCGGCGAAGCCCGCCGGCAGGATGAAGCTACGCCGCATGAAGACGCTCGGCATCATCGGAGGTACCGGACCTGAATCGACCATCGAATATTACAAGCGCCTGATCGCCGGCTACAAGGCACGCGTCCCAGGCGGCGGCGCGCCTTCGATTGTCATCAACAGTGTCGATAATAAGAGCATGATCGCGTGGTTCACCGCGGGTGAGCTGAACAATGTCACTGAGTTTCTCGTCCGCGAAATCGGGCGACTGGAGGGCGCAGGTGCAGATTTCGGATTAATCGCGGCGAACACACCGCACCTTGTCTTTGAGGACGTGCAAAAGCGCGTCCGCATTCCCTTACTCAGCATTGTCGAGGCAACGGCAGATGCCGCTGCCGCACAGGGTCTGCGCCGGCTCGCGCTTTTCGGCACGCGTTTCACGATGCAAGCACAGATGTTTCCTGAAATCTTCGCGCGGCGCGGACTGACCATCGTTGTGCCTAACGAGTCCGAACAGGAATACGTCGATGACAAATACATGGGTGAGCTGTTCTTCGGAAGGATCCTCGAGGAGACGCATGTCGGGCTGCTCGAAATCGCCGCTCGCTTGAAGGAGCGCGATGCGATCGACGGCCTGATTCTAGGCGGGACGGAGTTGTCACTCATCATCCGCGAGACAAGTGCAGCTGGCCTTCCGGTTCTCGACACCACGCAAATTCATGTCGACGCCGCACTTGACCGAATGCTGCGCGACTGAAGCACTCGTTAGGCAGAGAGCGGCCGGTGCCGTTCAGCGCGCTGAAGGTGAACGGCCGTCCGCTTCCGCGCGGTCGAGCTTCAAGCCAAGCAACGTCACAACCAAAGGCGGTGCGGGCGTCTTTTCATCAGCCTCTTCGACCGAGTCGCTCTGCTCCGCGAAGTTGTGCGTCTCACCATGGTATTGCTTCAGGAACCAGCTGCCGTCACGGAACTGCGCGATGAGCGTGAACTCGGTGCGTCGGACAGTTTGTTGCGTCTGCGGGTCGACCACGTTTTCGCTTCCGCGCACGACCGCTTCAAACCAGACGCGCGGCGCAACTGAGCGGCGCATATCACCCGCGACGTCGTAGTAGAAGGTGTTGAGCGGCGGTTCCGCGTTAGCCGGCAGACGCTCGATCTTCGCCCGCAGGTCCGCTGCGGCATTGTCGCGCAGCTCCTGCTCTTTCGATGGATCAACCGGCCCGTCGAGCGAGTTCGCGCGCAGGGCCGGTTTTGCGCGGATCGGCGGCGCTGCCTCGCGTCGCGTGATGAAGAAGATCGCGATCAGGACTACCAAAAGGACGCTGCCGGCGATCGCGCCCGCCACGATCAGGCGATTCTTCAGCTCCGGCGTCACCACAGCCTTGAGCAACTGCGAAAGTAGATCGCGCGCGAGCGTGAGCGGCTTTTCTTGTGACGGCGACTCAGCCGCTGCTAGTTCTTGCGACTGAGGCTCTGCGGTTGGACGCAACTCCAGCTCGCGCTTTGGCTCGGCTTCGGGTTCGGGCTTAACTACGCGCGCTTTCGCAGGCTCTGGCGCAGGCTCTGGCTCTTCCGGTAATGGCTGCCACGATTCGGATCCGAGGATTTCTTCGAGATAAATCCACCTCTCCATCCCCTCCTGCCAGTAGTAGTCGTTAGGCCGAAAATCCCCGCTGCGCGCGCCGGCCACGATTTCGTCGCGCGTGAATTCGCCGAGTTCTTCGCCGTCACGCGCGATGTACGCAGAGGGCGCGAGATCGATTTCCTCCGTCGCTGAACTTCCGCGGTCGCTCACCGGCCGGCGAAGAGCAACGCATCGAGCGAGTAGACGCCCGGCCCGCACAAAATGAGAACGACCATGAGGATCGCGAGGTTCAACGCGTACTCGTTCCCCGGCGGATTGTTCGTGATCAGATAACCACCGCCTTTGTGCCCGATACTTGCCGCGACGATCATCGCGGCCATGCAGAAGAACGCTGCGAGGCGGGTAAGCAATCCACACGCGATCAGCGCGCCGCCGATCAACTCCGAAAGCATGGCCATTCGCGCCTGCAATGCCGGCGCGGGAAGGCCGAGCGACTTCAGCCATCCCGTGAATCCGCTCATGTTTCCCGGGCCGACGATTCCGAGTTTCCCAAGGCCGTGAACGATGAAACAGATCCCGAGCGTAACGCGAAAGATGAGGAGCGCGCCGTGCAGCATCACATGGTTCGAATCGAGGAGCAGGTGCGGCAGTTTCACGACCGGTGAAGCTCAAACAAAATCACCGTGGGGTCGAGAACCGATTCTGCCTCCGCGCAGCAGGTCTTTGCGCTCGACGCACGCAGTCCGAATCGCCACGATAAAGCGCATGAGCGCACGCGCTGCTGGAGTAATTGTTGCAATCGTCTCACTCGCCGCCGGTCTGACCGGAGAGGCCGCTGGGAGCGAGGCCCGGGTCACGCAAATAATCCGCGAGGTCAATCTCTTGCCTAACGAGTCCAAACCGCACGCCGCGGCGATGAACGACCTCGTGCGCGAAGACACTGCGGTGCGCACCGGCGATAAGTCGAAATCGGAGCTGACCTTTGCCGACCTGACTATCACGCGGCTCGGCGCAAACTCCATCTACAGCTACAACCGGGCGGGTCGCAGTGTTGATCTCGGCGGCGGCTCGATCCTCTTGCGCGTGCCGAAGGATTCCGGCGGCGCGAACGTGCGCGGAAGCGCGGTGAGTGTGGCCGTCACAGGCACGACCTTGATCCTCGAGTCCAGTCGCGGCGGGCGGAGCAAACTCTATCTCCTCGAAGGTTCAGCGCGCGTCTCGTTGCGCAAAGCCCGCGCGGAATCGCGCGACGTCGGCGGTGGACAGATGCTCGATGTCCCGGCGGGCGCGACCACCCTGCCGATGCCGGTGAACTTCGACGTCAACGACCTGATGAACAAACATCCGTTGATCGTCGGCTTCCCACCATTGCCGAGCAACGATGCGATCGCGCGGACCGCGCGGAATCCTTCCGGTCCATCCGCACCGATCATCAACGTCGGTGGCTTCGGATTGCCGCCGATCCTCGTCGGCGGTGGTGGTGGAGGCGGGGGTCGGAATAACCCCAACCCGAATCCGCAGACTGGTCGTCCACCGGGCAACAGCGACAACCCGAACACCGGCAAGGGCGGTAGCCAAACTCAGCACGGAGAGAAAGGGCCGCCACGAAAGCCGCCGCCGAAGCGTGGGCAGCAACAACCCGGAGTTGGCTAGCACTCGTTAGGCACGCGCGTTACGCTAGCGAACGCCGGTGATCTTGAACAAGCGATACGGCTCGGTCCGCGCGCTGTTCTTCCCGTCGTTGAAGCGCGGCATGTTCTGGATCTGTGACGCAGTGACGTAGAGCGCGCCGTCCGGTCCCCAGCTCAACGTGTCCGGCCACAATAATCGCTGCGCATCCTCGATCACTGTCGCGACCTTCTTCGTCTGCGGATCGAAATGCACGATGCCGCTCGATTCCAAATTAGTGAGATAAACGCTGTTATCCGGCGCTTCGATCATCCCATCGCACGCCGGCGTCTGGCCGATGTTCTCGATCTTCGCTTCCAGATCGCGCGACTTCATTTTCGCGTCCTTCAGGTAATCGCTCTTGATCCGGTAAAGCGTGTGAGCGGTGAGCGCGTGGTAGTAGAGATAGCCGTCGTTCGTCAGCGCGATTCCATCCGATTGAATCTGCGGCGGAGCCTTCTTTGATTGATCGAGAAGCTCGCGGCCATTCACCTTCAACTTGAAGCCCTTCTCAGCCTGCGTGCTCTTGTGTCCATCGAGCAACCGGCGCGCTTTGCCGGAAGTAAGATCAACCACCACGATCGCGCCTTTGCCTGAGTCGGTGATGAACGCGGTGTTCGAGTTCACATCGACGCGAACGTCATTCAGGTAGCTCTTACCGGATGCGACGTCTTCGCCGAACGGGATCGTCTGCACGACGATGTTGGTCTTGAGATCGATCTTCACCAGCTTCGGTCCGCCTTGCACAATCGACTGCATCTTCGGCGCCGCGGGATCGAGCACCCAGAGCTGGTCGTTCGCGTCCACGACTACGCTCTGCACGCAGATGAAGGTCGATTTCGGATCGCCTTCCGTATTCCACTCCGCGTTCGGGTAC
>JBJMWV010000054.1:0-8785 GCA_045809985.1 Chthoniobacterales bacterium
AAAGCGGGATTGAACTTCTGGGTCCGCGCCGCTGCTTCTTCGATCGTGTTCACGACCGGCTGCAGCTGCGTCGCCGGATCGGTGAATTCGCTGTGAAACTTGATGATCTGGTCGAGCGCGGCGGCCTGTTCCTTCGGCTGGCGTGCCTGATTGAAAAACGTGATCAGTTCATCCGCGCGTGAGACCTTTTCCGCGCGCAGCTTGATCGGCTCGGTCTTCTTCGTCGGGATGTGGAAGTAGCCTTCCTTCTTCAGCGCCTTGGTTGTCGAGCTCCACCACTTTTTCCAATCCGCTTCGCTGAACAGATCACCCGTCATCATCTGGCTGATCTGCGCGACCGTGGCCGAGCCGCCGAGACTCTCGAGCACGTTACGCACGACCGCAGCCGGATCGCTCTTCAACAACGCGCGAACGCCCGGGAGATCAGTCGCTTTGCGCGCGAGGAAATGCGCGGGGTCGAGCGGCGTCAGATTATCCGCCGCATAGGCGAGCTGCATCGGGTGAGCCTTCTTCCCCTGAAAGTCGATAACGATCTGGTTCAGGAGGAGGTTCCACTCCGCGACCTGGCCGAAGCCCCAGCTCTTGTGCAGGCAATACGTGCCCGGTTTGAGTTTCTCCAACTGTTCAGCAGCGCGGCGGGTCAGTTTTCCTGACTCAACCTGCTTCTCGAGTTCGACATCCATTTTGCGGACGGCAAAGTTACGGTGAACGCAGCGACGCGCAAGGTAAGCCGCTGCTTCCTAAAATCTCGCACTGCGCGGTGGCGCGAAGGTCCGTTTCCATCGGGCGTTTCACATTGCGGGGCGCATGGCAGCGTGGAAGTCTACGCGCCGTGCCACTTTGGTTTTGGATCGCCTTTCACCTTGGCGTGTTCGCGGTCCTGGCCGTCGATCTCATCGGGTTCAATCGACGCGAGCACGTCGTCGGGATCAGGGAAGCCGCGATTTGGAGCGTCATCTGGGTGCTCCTTTCCCTCGCCTTCAATCTGCTCGTCTGGCAGCTGCGCGGCGAAGATGACGCGCTCGATTTCTTCACCGGCTACGTCATCGAGTACTCGCTCAGCGTCGACAACATTTTCGTTTTCGTCCTCATCTTCACCTACTTCAAAGTCCGGCGGAAATTTCAGCATCGCGTGCTCGTTTGGGGAATCATCGGCGCGCTCGTTATGCGCGGCGCGATGATCTGGCTCGGCGTTTCGTTAGTCTCGCGCTTCCACTGGATCCTCTACATCTTCGGCGCGTTTCTCCTCGTCACCGGCATCCGCATGATGCTGAGCCGCGGCGAAGAGATCGACCTCGAGCACAACTTCATCCCGAAGCTTTGCCGCCGCTGGATGCCGGTGACGAAGGAGTATCACGCCGAGCACTTCATCGTGAAACAGGCGGGGCGCTGGATGGTCACGCCGCTCGCGCTCGTCCTGATCGTGATCGACATCATGGACCTGATCTTCGCAGTCGACTCGATTCCAGCGGTCTTCGCGATCACGCAGGATGAATTCATCATCTACACCTCGAACGTCTGCGCCATCCTCGGGCTGCGCTCGCTCTACTTCGTCCTCGCGCACGTCATCGATCGATTCATCTATCTGAAAACCGGCCTAGCACTGGTGCTTGGCTTCGTCGGATTGAAGATGCTCGTCGCCAAGTTCCTGCACATCCCGAACTGGGGCTCGCTCCTTTTCATTATCACGGTGCTCTCCGTCACCATCCTTCTTTCGATGCGCGCGACCCGCGGCCGTCGTCATCGGCCCGGAGCAAAAGAGGCCTTGCCTGAGATGAGCAAACTCGATTAGCTCGAACTCATGAGAACGATCGTTGCGACCGCGTTACTCATCGCCTTCGCCGCCTGCGTGCGCGCTGATATTCACGATCCGCCGTCGAACGCGCACGGCCCCACGCGCAAGCTCGGCCGCGGCATCTCGAATCTGCTTTTTGGCTTCGCTGAATTGCCGCACGAGATCGCGAAGGTGAATACCGACGAGGGTAACTCAGCGGCTGCAGGCTACGGTGTGGTGCGCGGTCTCGGTCGGTCGCTCATGCGGACCGGCGCAGGGATTTTCGAGATCGTGACCTTCCCGTTCCCGGTCGTCCGAGGCACCTACTATCCGGTGCTCGATGACGAGACGCACTGGATCCACGCCGGCTACAAAGAATTCCCGCCGGAGCTCGGGAACGAATCGAAGTACCCGTACGTGCGGCAGTACTAATCTTCCTCTTCCTCTTTGTCTTCGTTCTAAGGTGAAGACGAGAGAGCAGATTAAGAGGAAGAGGTAGAGGAAGATCGGCTCTACGTTCGCCGGATGCGCACGGTGGAACTTCAAATCGACGACATTGCTTTCGGCGGTAATGGCGTTGGCCGCGCGAATGGCAAAGTCGTCTTTGTTCCATTCACGATCGAGGCCGAGCGCGTCACTGCGCGAATCACCAGTCAGAAGAAGCAATTTGCCGAAGCAGATCTCGTTGAAGTTCTCGCGCCTTCGGACATGCGCACGCTGCCGGAGTGTCCGTACTTCGGCCGTTGCGGCGGTTGTCGCTATCAGCACATCGATTACGCACATCAGCTCGAACTGAAGCGTCGCCAGGTCGAGCAGGTTCTCCGCAGAATCGGGCACATCACCGACGTGCCGGTGAATGCGATGGTCGCCTCGCCCAGGCCATACGAATACCGGAACCGCGTCACGGTTCACTGCGAGAATGGCGTAATCGGCTACTACCGCTACGACATTCATCAGCTCATCGACGTAGAGCGGTGCCCGATCGCCGCGCCGGAAGTGAACACCGCGCTAACCGAGTTGCGCGCGCGCAAACCGCGCGACGGTCATTACACCTTGCGCGCCCGTCCGGGTCCACGCGTCTTCGAGCAAACGAACGACGAAGTCGCGGCGGACCTCGCGCGCCACGTTGAGCAGATTTTGCCTAACGAGCAATCGCTCCTCCTCGATGCCTACTGCGGCGCGGGCTTCTTCACCAAACGACTGCGTGAGAAATTCACCCGCGTCATCGGAATTGAATGGGACCGCTACGCGGTCGCTGCCGCGCAGGAGAACGCCGCGCCTAACGAGACCTACATCAGCGGCGATGTCGACGTTGAGCTCAGCTGGCAACTGCAAGCCGCGGAACCTGCAACGACATCGGTGATCGTCGATCCGCCCGCCACCGGCTTAACGCCCCGCGTCCGCCGGGCCGTGCTCGCGTGCCCCATCCACACGCTCGCTTACGTCTCCTGCAATCCCGCGACGCTCGCGCGCGACCTGCAGGAACTCCGCGCGAAGTACGAGATCATCTCGGTCACCCCGTTCGACATGTTCCCGCAGACTGCGGAGATCGAGTGCGTCGTTCATCTGCGCGCCTGACGAGAAAAGAGCTTGCCACCGCTTCGACGCGCCGCCGATTGTCCCGCCTGAACAATGGCTGATCTTCCTGCGGCACCGGGCGTTCATCGCCCACGCAACGTCGACTGGAAGCGCGCCGCGGCGTTGCTCTACGGCGACTGGGGCACGAGCAAGGCCTATGTCATCGGCCTCGCATTCGTCGCGGCCGGCTTCGCCTCGCTCCCGATCATTCTCGCGGTCTGCCTGCTCACCGCAGTCGTCGCCTACAACTACATCATCGTCTGCGCGCATTTCCCGGACGGCGGCGGCGTTTACTCCGCGGCGCGACAACAGAGTCGCTTCCTTGCTTCAACCGGCGCGCTGCTCCTTGTCGCGAACTTCATGGTCACGGCCGCACTGAGCGGCTGGGCCGCAGTGAGCTATCTCGGCGTTCCGCCACAACACGCGCCGATCGCCACCATGGTGCTGGTCGTGATCGTCGGGGTGATCAATTACTTCGGCCCAAAACACAGCGGCAGCGTGTCGCTCTATCTGGCGATTCCCGCAGTCATCGTGGTCGTTCTCATCATCGCGCTCAGTGCGCCGCACCTGACCACCGCGCATCTCGAGCCGCGCCACGAGAATCTCGGCCACCTCTGGGTTGCATTTGTCGGCGTGATTCTCGCACTCAGCGGCGTGGAAGCTGTCGCGAACATCACCGGCGTGATGAAAGCCGACGCGGATTCGCCGCCGGATCATCCGCGGGTCAAACGAACCGCGACGAAGGCGATCGTGCCGGTAGCGATTGAAGTTGTGCTCGGCACTGCGCTGCTCGGCTGGGCGATGTTATCAGTCCCAAAAGAATTCACCGGCCAACTCGAGGCGCACAAAGAAGACATGCTGCGCTTCCTCGCGGAACATTACGGCGGCATGCTCGGCGGCCCGGCGGTGAGTCAGGGCATCGGCTTCGCCGTCGGCGCAGTCTTTGGGTTGCTCCTCTTCAGTGCGGTTAACACTGCGATCGTCGCGTTGGTCGGCGTGATCTACATGATGGCGCAGGACGGCGAGATGCCGCGCCAGCTGGCTCGCCTGAACAGCCACGGCGTGCCGAAAATCCCGCTCTACATCGCGACCGGTATTCCGATCCTGATCCTCGCGGTAACGAAGGATTTCGAAGGTCTCGCTGGCCTGTATGCGATCGGCGTCGTCGGTGCGATCGCCGTCAATCTTGGCGCGTGCACATTTAACAAACGTCTCGATCTGCGCTGGTACGAGCGCGGGATCATGGGACTCACGTTTTTCGTTCTCGCCGCGGTCGAGCTCACGATCGCGAAGACGAAGCCCGAGGCGCTCTTCTTCGCGATGTGCGTGCTGGGCGTCGGTTACGGATTGCGCGCCTACTCGCACAAGCTGTCCGGATTGAAGACGGTCACCGTGAGCCGCGGCGTCGCGGCAATGGTCACGCCCGATATCGCGACCGCGATTCAGCCGCGCGTCAGCGAAGGCGCCAAGATCATGGTCGCCGCGCGCGGCATCACACCGGTCCTCGGCTTCGCGCTGGACGAAGCGCAACTGCGCAACGCGGTCCTTTGCGTTCTCTATGTAAAGGAGATCGCGGTTTATTTCTCGGCTGCGCCGGTTGCTCTCGGGCGCAAGGCGAAGTGGCAGGAGGACCCCGAAGCAAACGCGATCATGTCGACTATGATCAAGGAAGGCGAAGCGCGCGGCGTTTGCGTGCTGCCCGTTTATGCGGTCAGCGAAGACGCGGCCGGCACGATCCTCGATCTCTCCGCCACGATGGGTGTTGATTATCTCATTATCGGGGCGTCGCAACGCACCGCCCTTGCGCATCTACTCCGCGGCAGTGTGGTCACGAACGTAGCCGCGCAACTGCCGGATGAGATACGCTTGGTGATCTTCGGCTAACCAGATGCAGGCCCCAAAAATCCTGATCGCAGACCCGGTGTCGCCACGCGGGATTGAGGAACTCTCGCGCGATGGCGCGCTTGAAGTCCAGGTGCAGACCGGATTGTCGGAAGCGGAGTTGATCAAGCTGATCCGGGAGTTCAGCGGTCTCGTCGTTCGCAGTGAAACGAAGGTGACCAAGCCGGTACTCGAAGCGGCGACGAAGCTGCGCGTTGTCGGTCGCGCCGGTGTTGGAGTCGACAACGTGGATGTCGACACCGCCACGCGGCGCGGCGTGATTGTGATGAACGCGCCGGGCGGCAACACCATCTCCACGGCTGAGCACGCGTTCTCGTTGTTGCTCTCCGCGGCGCGAAAAATCCCGCAGGCGGACGCGATGGTCCGAACCGGCAAGTGGAGCCGCAAAGAATTCCAAGGCGTCGAGCTCTACAACAAGTCGTTAGGCATTATCGGCATGGGCCGCATCGGCAGCGAGCTGAGCCGGCGCGCGATCGCTTTCGGCATGCGCGTGCTGGCCTTCGATCCGTATCTCGCCGCGGCGCGCGCACGCGCCTTGCAGGTCGAATTGATCGACAACATCGACGATCTCTTGCGCGACGCCGACTTCATCACGCTCCACACGCCGCTCACACCGGAGACGCACCACCTGATCAACGCTGATCGCATCGCGCGCATGAAACGCGGCGTGCGCATCATCAACTGCGCGCGCGGCGGATTGATCGACGAGAACGCACTCGCTGATGCGTTGTGTAGCGGACATGTCGCAGCCGCGGCGCTCGATGTGTTTGAAACTGAGCCTTTGCCTAACGACTCATCGCTGCGTGATCTGCCGAATCTTGTTCTTACGCCGCACCTCGGCGCATCGACCGCGGAAGCGCAGGAGAGCGTCGGCATCGAAATCGCACAGTCGATTCGCGCCGCTTTGCTCGAAGGCACGATCCGCAATGCGGTGAACATGCCAAACCTCGACGCGAAAACGCTCGCGATCATCGGCCCGCATTTGCGCTTCGGTGAACGACTCGGGCGCTTCCTGTCGCAACTCGCGCCGAGCCACGTCGATCACCTCAACATCAACTACAGCGGCAAGGTGAACGAGGTCGACACCACCGCGATCACGCGTTCCGTCCTCAAAGGTTTCCTGCAGAAAGCCGGCGGCATCGATGTCAACGAAGTGAACGCGCCCGCATATGCGGAGAGCCTCGGATTGCAGATCAATGAATCGCGCTTGAGCGCAGTCGGCGATTACACGGACCTCGTCGAGCTCTCCGCCTCCACCAATGGCCAAAGCGTCTCCGTCGCCGGTGCATTCTTCGGCGCAACGCCGCGCATCGTCAGCATCAACGCGCGTCCTGTGGAAGCGCGCCCGACCGGCGTCATTCTCGTCCTCGAAAACACCGATCGACCCGGCATCGTCGGCCGGATCGGCACCCTCCTCGGCGAGCACCGAGTGAACATCGCGACCATGTCGCTAAGCCGAAACGAAGCGGGCGGCACTGCGCTCACCGTGATCAATCTCGACACCGCGCCTAACGAGCAGTTGCTCGCGACCATCCGCGGGAGCGACGACATCTGCTCCGCGCAGGTAATTCAGTTGTAGCAGCGGTGAAATTTTGTTAGGCAATTACGGGTGCCTAACGAGACCAAAACTCAGTATTTCCTGCGACAGCTCTCGCGCCGCAGATCGCGAAAATGGCTCGTCCTGGCCGCTGCCGTCGTCGTGCTCGCGGGCGGAGTTCTCTTCCTCTCGCGCACATCGGCTGAGCCGATCGATCGCTCAATCGCCGTTTTGCCGTTCGAGAACCTGAGCACCTCGAAGGAGAACGCATTCCTCGCTGGCGGCATCCACGAAAACATCGTGGCCAATCTCTCGAAGATCAGCGATCTCCGCGTCGTCTCACGTGCGTCGGTGACACAAGTTGGCAAACGCCTGCACAGTGGGCGCGAGTGCCGAAAATTGCTCAATGTCGGCACGATGCTGGAGGGAAGTGTGCGCCGCGAAGGTGATCGGATTCGTGTCAATGTGCAGTTAGTCGACACGCGGAACGATCGACACATTTGGGCGGAGACTTACGAGCGCTCGCTTAACGATGTCTGCGCAATGCAGAGTGAGCTTGCCCTGAAGATCGCGGCGAACTTGCAGACCAAGCTTTCATCAAAGGAGCGCGTCCGCGTAATCGAGAAACCGACGGAGAATGCCGAGGCCTACCTCATTTTTATGGAGGCAGAGGACGTCTCGACCCGCAGCGGCGCACCGGCAGATCACGAGCGAGCCGCCGCACTCTACCGCAAAGCGCTCGGCCTCGACCCGTCGTTTGCCCTCGGCTTCGCGCATCTCTCCTACATCCTCGGCACGCTCTATCAATCACAGCCGTCGCCGCGTTTAGGCGAGGAAGTTTACGCGGCCGCGCGCGAAGCACTTCGGCTTCAACCGGAACTTGCCGAGGGCCACCTTGCGCTCGGCTACTATTACTATCGCGTTCGTCGCGACTACGAACACGCGCTGCAGGAGCTCGAGATTGCCTCTAGAGATCTGCCTAACGACTCCGAAGTCGACCTTGTGCTCGGTTCTATTCGCCGCCGACAAGGTGACTGGGCGGGCGCGATCGCGGCCTTTGAGAAGGCGACCACACTTAATCCCCGCGGCGAGTTCCTTTGGCTAAACCTCGGAACCACCGCTCGCGCGATGCGTGATTTTCCTGCTGCTGCGGCCGCTTTCGCGAAAGGCATCGAGTCCGATCCGGATTATCCGATGAACCGCCACTTCCGCGCACTGCTCGACATTGAGTGGAAAGGCGACACGCAAGCGATGGAGCAGTTGCTTGCAGGGCCGGCGCCTGCTGCTCCGAACCTATCGCGCGCGGCACTGTATGCGCGGTTTCAGCTCGCCATGCTGCAAAGACGCTTCGAAGAAGCCTCGCGCGCGATCGCAGAAAGCTCGCTCGATGGCATCTACGGCTTTCGCAGTACAATCCCGGTGCCGCGGCAATTCCTGCTCGGCAAAGCGTACCGCAAGTTGAACCGCGGCGAGGAGGCTGACGCTGCCTTTAATGAAGCAGCAAAGATTCTGGAGAACCTTGGCGACAAGGAGACACTCGAGCCGTGGCGCCTGACGCTTCTCGGAAATACCTACGCGGAGTTAGGGCGGGCCGATGATGCGAAACGGCAGGCGCAGCAGGCGCTCGAATTGCTGCCGGAAAGCCGCGACGCATACGACGGTCCGGCGATCTTGCTCGAGGCGGCGGAGATCTACTGCCTGGCGAACGATCGCGACGAAGCACTGCGGCTCCTCACACATTCTCTCGCAAGCAACGGCGGCATAACGGTGCCGATGTTGAAGCTCGATCCGCGGTGGGATCCGCTGCGCGAAGATGAGCGATTCAAGAAACTTGTCGCGGAAACTCCCGTAGAAGTTAGGACCGCCGCTCGATAGCGGCCCAGAGCAAGAAAATCATCTATGCCTGAAGTCGACTTTGGCGACGGAGAATTCCTCTCCACATACATCAAACGCATCGAAGACGCGGAGCGTGACTATTTTGCGCGCTTTCCGGA
>JBJMWV010000055.1:0-8582 GCA_045809985.1 Chthoniobacterales bacterium
CCGCCAGCCAGTGAAAGATCTCGATCGGTAGCTCTACTTCGACGCCGCGCGGCACGTAAACGAAGGTTCCCGCCCTAACAAGTGCTTCGTGAAGCGCGGCGAACTTCGCCGAACCGAGCACCGTCGGCTGCGCCATGAAGTGTTTCTGGAAAAGGTCTTCGTGCTCGATCAATCCGCGTTCGAGCGGCTTCAGGATTACGCCTAACGAGCGCAGCGATTCCGGCAGCGGATCACGGCGGAGCAGATGTTCGTCGGCGAAGATCAAACGCCCTGCGACGTCTTCTAGCACGCGCGAGCGATCGAGGATCGCAGCACGCTCGCCTTCGTCTACCTCGTTGGCCAAAACGTAGGGCGTGAGATCGAGCGCGTTCACATTAGAGAAGCGCCACGGCTGATCGGTGCGCGTCGGCATCGGCAGGGAGGTAAAGCGCGTCCATGCTTCCTGCTGGCGCGTGCGGAACCACTGCGGCAGATCGGCGTTTCGCCCCTCAGGCAAGCCGGACAGAATCGCCGCGGCGGTTTGCTCCTGCGGCGACTCGATCTCCATCACTTCGTCCAGAACAGCGGTCTCGTTGCTCATTGTCGATTCCAGAAGGTAATCGGCGGCGGCGACCCGCTAGCCGACGGAGCCTTCCATCTCGAGCTCGATCAGGCGCTTCAGCTCCACGCTGTATTCCATCGGGAACTGGCGCACGAGATCGTTGACGAATCCGTTCACACTCAGGCTCATCGCCTGCGCTTCGGACAGGCCGCGCTGTTGCATGTAGAAGATCTGCTCGGCCGAGACCTGCGAGACGCTGGCTTCATGCTGCACGCTGTTGCCGGTCCCGCGGACGGTGATCGCCGGATACGTGTCCGTGCGCGAGTTCGAGTTGATCAACAACGCGTCGCACTCGGTGTTGTTCTTGCAGTTCTTCAGGTGCTTCGGGACGTGCACGAGGCCGCGGTAGGTCGCGCGACCGGTGCCGATGCTGATCGATTTCGAGATGATGTTCGAAGTCGTCTCATCCGCGGCATGGACCATCTTCGCGCCGGTGTCCTGATGCTGGCCGTTGCTCGCGAGCGCGATCGACAAGACTTCGCCGCGCGCTTTGCGTCCCTTCAAGACCACGCCGGGATACTTCATCGTGAGGCGCGAACCGATGTTGCAGTCGATCCATTTGATCTCGGCTTCTTCGTGCGCGAGGCCGCGCTTCGTTACGAGATTGAAGACGTTGTTCGACCAGTTCTGGACGGTGATGTACTGGATCTTCGCGCCCTTCATTGCGACCAGTTCGACGACCGCACTATGTAACGTCGCGGTGTTAAACTTCGGAGCAGTGCAGCCTTCCATGTAAGTCAATTCCGCGCCTTCATCGACAATAATGAGCGTGCGTTCGAACTGCCCGAAGTTTTCGGCGTTGATCCTGAAGTAAGCCTGCAACGGATGCTTCACCTTCACGCCCGGCGGGACGTAGATGAATGAGCCGCCGCTAAAGACGGCCGAGTTCAGTGCGCTGAACTTGTTGTCGCCAGTCGGGATGACCTTGCCGAACCACTTCCGGAAAATTTCCGGATAGCTCTTCAGTCCTTCGGTCGAGCCGACAAAGATCACGCCCTGCTCGCCGACCGCTTTCTTGATGTTCGAGTAAACCGCTTCGCTGTCGAACTGCGCTTCGACACCCGCGAGGAACTTGCGTTCCTGTTCCGGAATCCCGAGCCGTTCGAAGGTGCGCTTCACATCTTCCGGAACGTCATCCCAGCTGCGGCTCGCGCGCGTTCCGCTGCTCAAATAATAGCGGATGTTTTCGAAGACGATCGCTTCGAGATCTTTGCTCGCCCAATGCGTCGGCATCGGTTTGCTCAGGAAGGTCTTTAACGCATTGAGACGAAACTCGCGGACCCAATCAGGGTCCTCCTTCACGTCGGAGATGTAGTGGATCGTCTGCTCGGTCAGGCCAACGCCGGCGTCATGTACCGCGGGAACGTCATAGCGGAAATCACCTTTGTTCCGTTCGATCTCGAGAACTGATTGTTCGTTAGGCATAACGTTTCCTCTCGCTAGGCAAGCACCGGCTCGGCGACGTGTTCACGGACCCAGTCGTAACCCTTCTCCTCCAACTCGAGCGCGAGGTCTTTCCCGCCGCTGCGCACGATCCGCCCCTGCACCATGACATGCACGTGGTCCGGCACAATGTAATCAAGCAAGCGCTGGTAGTGCGTGATCAGAAGCACGCCCAGATTCGGTCCGCGCAATGAGTTCACACCATTCGCGACAATCCTGAGCGCGTCGATGTCGAGCCCGCTGTCTGTCTCATCGAGCACCGCATACTTCGGCTCCAGCATGGCCAGCTGAAGAATCTCATTCCGCTTCTTCTCGCCGCCGGAAAATCCTTCATTCACCGAACGCGAGGTGAACGAGCGATCCATCTCGAGCAGGTCCATCTTCTCGTAGAGGCGCTCGTAATATTCGACCGCCTCGAGCTCCTCGCCGTCCGGCAGACGCGCCTGCACTGCGGCGCGGAGGAAATTCGCGATCGTTACGCCCGGAATTTCGCTCGGATATTGGAAAGCCATGAAGAGGCCGTGCCGCGCGCGCTCATCCGGCTCGAGGCCGAGGATGTCTTCGTCGTCCATCGTGACCGCGCCGCTTATCACCTGATAATCCGGATGACCCGCCAGGACCTTGGCGAGCGTGCTCTTACCCGAGCCGTTCGGCCCCATGATGGCGTGCACTTCGCCTTTCGGCACGCTCAGGCTCAGGCCGCGAATGATCTCCTGGTCGGCAATTCCGGCGTGTAAATCTCGAATCTCTAATCGGTTCATTTTGCGGGCCAGCAATCTAGCCCGAAATGCCCGATTTGCTACCGGTGATTCAGGCTTCGAGCGCCGCGAGGTCCGACTCAACCGTGATCGCGCGGCTGATTCCGAAGATCTCAACGGGATCAGAGAAACCCGCGAGGCTGAAGGTGCCGAACTCCTGGAGTTCGAAATGCTCGACGACCAGCGACGCGACGCTCTTGCTCACGACGATCTCGGTGTCGACCTGCTTGGTGAGTTCCTGCAGCCGCCAGCTCACGTTTACTGCATCGCCGATGACAGTGAATTCCATGCGTCGCGGTGAGCCGACATTGCCGACAACGACATCGCCCTGGTTGACCGCGATTCCGATGCGCAGCTCGTTCATGCCGCGCTTCCGCCAGTCGGCGTTCAACCGTGCGAGCTCATCGCGCATCGCAAGTCCAGCGCGGACCGCGTTGGCCGCATCGTTCGCAACGCCTTCACTCTGCACGTTGCCCCAAACAGCCATGACCGCGTCGCCGATGAACTTATCGAGTGTGCCGCCGTAGCGGAACACGCACTCGACCATCGCGCTCAGGTATTCGTTGAGCTGGAAGACAAGCGCCTGCGGGTCAGTCTTCGCGCTGACCGAGGTGTAACCGCGAATGTCGGAGAACAGAATCGTCGCCGGCTTTACCACGCCGCCTAACGACTGCTGGAAGGCGCTCCGATGATCGAGCAGTTCGCGGACAACATTGTTCGAGACGTATTTCTCCAACGTCTTGCGGACGCGCGCTTTCTCCAGCCGTTCCCAGGTGAAGTCGCAAATCAGTCCGAGCAGCACCGTGGTGTCCAGCTCGATCAGGAACGGCAAACAGGGGATGTAGACGGAGCGGTTAAAGGCGAGGAGCGTCACGAAGACGTCCGCCGCATTGAGCGCGATCAGCAACAGCAGGCGCAGCCACGGCGAGCGAACGCTGAACCAGAGCGAGAGTGCGATCGCCGCGCCGATGATTGCGACTAACTCGACCGCGATGTGCGGCAACTCAGTGATGAACTCGCGATGGATCGCGGCGTTGATCGCGTTCAGATGCAGCTCAGGGCCCGGCATCGAGCCGAACGGCGTCGGATGATCGTCGTGCTGCCAATTTCCTTCCGCACCGACGAGTACGATCTTGCCGCGAAAGAACTCGCCGGACTTGTAGCGATGCTTCCACGAGACCGGATCAAAGATGTCGATGATCGACTTCGGCGGAAAACCAACTCGCGGCCCGGCAGTATAGCGTAATACGTGACTGTCAGTCCCGCCGGGGATGCAGCTCTCGAAGCCGGCCTTCGCCATTCCGCGCGCACCTAACGAGAGATAGCGCTCCGCTTCATCGGGTGGTGCGAGCCGGTTGATTTCCTCTTTCGTGACGCGGTACTGCGCGCGACGCACGACGTCATCGTCATCCGGCCAGTAATTGCTATAGCCGACGCGATCGTCTCGTGGCGACGTCGGCGCAACGAGCGTGTCCGACGGCTGCGAATCGATGATGACGCTGCCGTGGCCCTCCGCCTTGTCGGCGTAGACGAAGTTGCTCCCGATCACCACCTGATCGCGGTACTTTTCGAGCGCGAGGCGGAACGGCTCGTCTCCGGTCATCGGTGTCGGAAAGGTCAAATCGAAGATGACCACTTTCGCGCCAGCTTCGACGAGGCGCTGAAGAACAAGTCCATAGATCTCGCGCGACCACGGCCACTGCTTTTTCATTCCATGCAGAGCGCGCGCTTCGAGCGATCCGGGAAGTAAGGGACCGTAGATTTCGTCTACCTCGTCGTCTTCGGCGGAGCTGACCGACTCGGAGTCAATCGCCAGGAAGACGAGGTTCGGGTTCGGCGGTGTCTTCCGGCCAGCACGCGAGATCGCATCGCGCACGAAATTTCGCGCCCGCATATATGCAAACGGCTCGAAGAGATCGAGGCCCGCAACCACGACGAACACGAGCAGCGCGATGACGCTCCCGATGATAATACGCTTGCGGAACACGCGGGTTGTTCTGAGCGGGAAACATGCCGTCGTGACTGCGTAGCCGGCTCGGCAGAACGTCGTCTCTCGCGGAGCCTTGGGTAGCACTTCCGGCGTTGGGGAACTTCAACGCTCTCATCGAGCTGCGGCTTGAATCGCTCGGATTACGCAGTCTCCGCCAGACTATGTCGCTCGGACCTGTGCGCCGGTCGAGTTAGCTGCTTGTCCCGCTCCGCCGGGAGTTACGGGGCACATTGTCTGCTCTGATTGGGAATAATATTTATGAAAATTCGTGTCGCCGCTGCCCTGCTCACGTTAGCTTCGGGTTCGATTCAGGCCGGGCCGCTCACAGAAGCGCGCGTCGCGCGGATCATCAATGACGTCGCCGTCATCAAGCCGGCTGATGGTGCGCATCCGGCCGCGTTGAACGAGGTGATCAAGGATGACCTGGCGGTGAAGACCGGCATCAAGTCGCGTTCCGAGTTGCTGTTTCAGGATGACACCCTGACGCGTCTTGGACCGGAAAGCCTCTTCAGTTTCAAGACGGGAACGCGCGATATGTCGCTCGAACGAGGTGCTATGCTCCTGCAGGTGCCGAAAGGGATTGGCGGCGCGCAGATTCACACCGCAGCCGTCACGGCGTCGATCACAGGCACCACCATCATGCTCGAGCACGTTCCCGGAAGGTCGCTCAAGGTGCTCGTGCTGGAAGGCAGTCTCCGCCTCTCCGTTGACGGAAAATTCGGCGATTCGGTCGTCCTGCTTCCCGGAAAGATGGTCATCATGGCGCCGGACGCGAAGAGCATCCCCAAGCCCGTTTCGATCGACATCTCAAAAGTGATGAAAACTTCCGCGCTCGTAAACATGGGAGAAAAGTCGAAGCCACTTCCGAGCGTTAATCTTATTCAGACAGAGATCGACACGCAGGCGAAGAATCTGAACACGCAGGATCTGGTCGCGACTAAGCTCGCGATCGAGGGCTCAGATATGCGCGTCGTTGCCGATGACCTCGCCAAAGCAATGGACACGCACACGGCGGTCGCGATTACCGAGGAGCCGACAGTGCAAAACACGACATCCGACACACCCGGCAGCAACTCGTCACCAGTCCCTGCTGCGACTGCAACTCCCGCCGCGACTGCAACGTCACCGGCAACTGCGACGCCTGCCGCCACTGCCACACCTGCAGCAACGGCAACACCTGCCTCAACCGCCACGCCTGCCGCCAACGCCACGCCTGCCGCCAACGCCACGCCTGCCGCCAACGCCACACCTGCAGCAACGGCGACACCTGCCTCAACCGCGACACCTGCCTCAACCGCGACGCCTGCTGCAACCGCGACGCCTGCCGCTACTGCAACCCCTGCTGCCACCGCGACACCTGCTTCATCACCAAGCGAAACGATCGACGATCCCACGATAGTCGAGTACGGCAGCGACCTTGAGCCTGGAAAAGACCTGACGGTCGATAAGGCGATCGATCTCTCCGCGAAAGGAAAGCACGGCAACTTCACCGCAATCTCAAAGGGCAAGATCGAGATCAACAAAAGCATCAAAGTCTCGAGCAATGCAAAGAATGGCGGGAGCAAAGCGGGCGGCAACATCACGCTCGACAGCCGGAAGACGAAGAACGACGCGATCGTGGTTAACGATAGCGGCGAATTACTCTCACTCCTGAACGCGGTTGCGCCTGGCCCCGGCGGCGTGATCAAGTTCAGCTCCAGCGGCGGCAGGATCCGTGTCGAGAACGCGAAGATCACGGCCGAACGCGGCGCGATCGACATTCGCAACCAGGGGAACGATGGAGAGATCGCGCTGAATAAGTCAAACCTGAGTGCTGAGACGATCAAAGTGCAGGCGCTCGGCGAGAAGGGCCAGCTCAACATCGGCGGCGGCACACTCGACGCCGACACCACAATTGACCTCTTCGCCGTCGGCAGCAATGGACAGGTAAATTTTACCGATAACACGACGCTCAGCGGGAAAAGCGTGAAGCGGATCGCTGGCGACAGCGTTACAATCAAAGATGGCAAGACGGTGACGGTGAACGGTCCCGCACCGGCGAACGTCTTCACCAATCACCCGAATTACAGTGGGTCAGGCGGCAACGGCTCCACGAGCGGTCAGTTCGGCGGTTCCGGCGCGACGACCCAGCCGCTTGGCAATCTTTCGGCCGGACATTAAGAGAGGATTTCAACCTCGAGACACGCGCAAGTAGACCGCGTTACGATTTTTCTTGCGTAACATTACGGTTCTCGCTCAATATCTCACTTGCAACTGAAAGGGTCCCCCAAGGAATGAAAACTCGTCTATTTTTACTCGTCGCGATCGTCAGCGCTCTCTCGTTCAGCTCAGCCATGGCTGAGCCACGACGTTTGCCTCCGATTCCAGCTGATCCCGCTCAGGCCGCACCGGTCCCTGACACTGGCTCGTCCGTCCTGCTGCTCGCGGTCGCGGGGAGTGCGCTGCTTGGATTCCGCTGCGCGAAACGCCAGAGCCTTTCCTAATTTTTTCTGCGTGACCGCTCGGGGCGCCTGAGCAATCCGCTGCACGACCTAGCGCAGCTCGCTTCCGCAGCATCGTTCAACCCGCAACGCTTTGTAAGCGCGCGGTGTAATTCGGTCACTCGCGTGGCGGAAAGAAATTTGATTTTATCGACGCTCAACTGCGGAGACGCGCGCGCGAGCTGAACCGGTTCACGGACAACCCTCGCGCTGGAATTGCTCCGCTTCGGAGATGAGTTAGCGACCGGGCTGAGACGCTTCCGCGCGAATTCCGCCGGACGCGCGTGACGAAGGTCGTGACGGTACCGTCCAGCTAGCGTCGCTTAAGTGAGCCTCGCGGCGCCGGTAGATGCGGGTGCGGCACCGCGCCTGCTTTGAATCGTCCGTGACCTCCGGATTAACTAAGGGCGCGGGAGGGGATCTGCCGCCCTTCGACGCAACCAGCGAACTAAACAACCTTCTGCAAATCGTCGGAGGGACGACGGAGTTGCTGGAGAGCATCTGGGAAGGCACGCAAGGTTCGGAGAAGTATTTGAACATGCTGCGCACGAGTGTGGCGCGCGCTGTCGCAATCACTGCGCAGCTGGTGGAGAACGCAGGCGGAGTCAGCGGTCGCGTTGTTCTACCTGTGGAAAACCGCAGCACGAACGCCGTCATCTCGCCTGAGGCCGGCAAACGCCGCGTCCTCGTCGTTGATGATGAACCGATGGCACTCACCCTGCAGCAGGAGTTGCTAACTAATGCTGGCTATGAAGTTGTCACCGCCGGCTCCGGCTTCGAGGCGCTCGACCTGCTCGTGCACGGCCTGCGGTTTGATATTGTCCTGCTCGATCTGACGATGCCGTTCATGGACGGCGAAGAAACCTTCCGTCGCATGCGCACGATAGTGCGTGATCTCCGTGTTCTTCTCGCGACCGGCTTTGTCCTTGAAAATCGGCTCCGCACAATGCTCGCCGACGGTCTTTGCGGTTACATCCGGAAACCACTTCCTCCGGACGAAGTGCTGGCTGCGCTCGACGCGGTCGTGCGTGGCGAGATCTCGCGGCCAGCAAACTCGCAGCAGGGCATCGCGGCTGCTTTGTAAGGCGTATGGTCGCCGCCGAAAGCTACGATGCGTTTCGCCGTTTCGCGACCAACCAGCTTTTTGCAGGGATCGAGCCGGATGTGCTCGAGGAGATTCGCTATGAGATGAAGACGATTCGCCTTAACGAAGGCGACGTCATTTTCGAGGAAGGCGAGCGCGGCGATTCGCTCTACCTGGTCGGCGAAGGCTCGATAAAAATTTCCAAGACCGGCCGCGGGGGCGAACA